>JAYENE010000124.1:0-4440 GCA_034721935.1 Thermodesulfobacteriota bacterium | reverse complement strand
ACCTGAAAAAGAACTAAAGGGAGAGCGGCTGGTCTCTGATATATTTTTGAATCCGGCTTTTTCGGTCAAAGAAAGTTAACGATTTTGATATAAACTATGAAATATTTCAGGCCTTTTTACCTTGATATATAATATTTGTTAAAAAATGATGTAATACTTTAGCGTTATGCAACAAACCATCTGAAATCAAGCTTCGGGTGTGATCAGATTTAAAGCAGGAAACTGTTTGAAGGAATTAGAAATCGTTAAGAATAAACCATGTTTAAAATGCCGTTTTTGTCTAATTCTTTGGTTAAGTTACCACTATTTCTTTATAGTTATGGCAAGTTCTTTCTTTACGATTTCTTATTCGTGAGTTTTTCCTGGTTTAAATTTGATTATACCTGAAGCGCATTTATTTTCAAAAAGCTAAAGTGTTACAAAATGATAAGCATTTTGATTTAATAGCAAAGAAATTCCAGATAAGACACAAAGGGGGACCAAAATTGTAATGTGTAAACTTCGTGGCAAAGATACAAAAACATAAAAAACATGAAAACTTAACCTATGAGGTAAATAAAAAATGCCTGATATATTGAATCGTGTAACATCAGAAGTTTATAAAACCATCATTACTATTGTAGATGATCGTGTGAGCGAGATCAAGGCCACCCGGCAGGATTTTGACGAACTCAAAGGTGTGGTCAGGGAGCTTGCTGAAGCTCAAAAGCGCACTGAAACGCGTGTCGAAGAGCTTACTGATGCTCAAAAGCGCACTGAAACGCGTGTCGAAGAGCTTGCTGATGCTCAAAAGCGCACTGAAACGCGTGTCGAAGAGCTTACTGATGCTCAAAAGCGCACTGAAAACAGCCTTGAAAAACTAACTGGCGAAGTGCGCTCCCTTACACGTAGTCATAAGGATTTGCAGAAGCAGGTAGGCGGCATCTCACATACAATAGGCTATACACTGGAAGATCGATCATATCATGCGCTGCCAGGGCTTTTGAAGCGGGATTTTGGCATCGAAGTAAAAGAACTTAAAAGGCGTTTCCTTATTTATCCGAACGGCGGGGAAGATGAGCTGAACGTTTATGGTGAGGGCCTCCGCAGTGACCGGAAGGTTTATATTGTGGGTGAAGGCAAGGCGCAGCTTGGACGAAGAGATGTGGATGCTTTTATCCGTTTGTTGAAAAGGGTTCGGGCTTTTCTCGGGGATGAGGTTTTTCCTGTTATGCTCACCTATATGGTTCACCCAAAGGTGGAGTCATACGCCGCTGAAAAGGGATTGAAGGTATACCTGTCATACGAATTGCTTTCTCCAACGCAGACGGATGTGTTTTAATACCTAAAGTCTGAACGAAAACCCTCCAATTTAAGGGGATTATGGCAAACACCGACACCCATTGCCGCCGTAATTTTAGAGAAGGCATGCTTCTGAACATTCAAATTATCGATCCTTCTCCTTATCAACGTCGCAGGTATTTTGATGAGGATAAGCTGAAAGAACTCGCGGCGAGCATTCAACGAGAGGGCCTCATTGAGCCGATTGTGGTGCGTCTTGTCCGGAAACGCTACGAACTTATTGCCGGAGAGCGGCGATTACGGGCTATCCGGGACTATACAGAGTGGGAAACCATCCAGGCTCAAATTCTTACCGTCGATGACCTCCAGGCAAGGCGGATCTCCGCTGCCGAGAATATGCAGCGTGAAGATCTCTCCGCTATTGAAGCTATTGACGCCATTGTGGGAATTGTGGATGCCGATCTGATCCAAGATAAAGAATATGCCGCTATGGGCAGAACTCCTGCCGGTCGGGTTAAGACATTGTTGGACAAATTAGACTCTGCAAGACGCAGTAAAGATCGAGGATACGAAATATCAGATCAGGCCGAATTGACGTCCCATAAATTTATGGGACGTGTTGAACAAATGTTCAGAAACCTCCCTAAGCCCTTGGAATGGCGGTCTCTTTTACAACAATGACCTTCCATTGCTCACAGACTTTTGTGAAGATATCCGCGAGGCATCTGTTGCACGCCATCTGAACAAATCCCAGACCAGTGCCCTTGCAAAACTCAAAGATGCTTCCGAGGAAGAGTTTCAAAAGATTGTCACTCCTTGCCGTGCTGAGCACAGCACAGGCAGGCAGGAGCAGATATCTTCTGGGTCGGAACCTGAGATGATTAACCACCATTCTCATAAGTTAGACCTTAGAGACCTGAGCGCAAGAGAGGTTGAAGAAGTCGCCAGGAAAGCAGCCAATAAAGAAATCGCGCACGAACGAAACCGGCTTCGTATTAGTCCGTCTCTGAATCTGAACGTAAAGATCCTCTTAATGAGCCGGCTGGGCATTCCTGCTGACAGGATTGCCGCACGATTGAAAGTAAGCAGACTGACAGTAATGAAGTATTCCAATGACCCACAGCTTGTTCCATCTATCCGCTACTTTTTGGCACAAGGACTTTCTATCCCTGAAATAGCGGAGGAACAAGGCTGTCCTGAGCCTCTGGTTTGGTCCATTGCTTTTGAAGGAAAAAGCGACCAGGAACGGTTTAAATCTTTGAACTGGGGATTACGCACCTGGGATTATTGGTATTGGAATGACGTGGATCATCGTAGGCAAGGCCGGCGCTCCGGGTAGCACAGTGAGCATACCTGCCCTTAGATGGCATTCAATGGAGAAAATATGACGACAACCCGATAATCATGGAAAGACAATCGGAAGCCTTTGATAAAGACAGTGCGCTTGACCCGATGGTGTTATATGACAGTGACGAAGGGGTTTACAAGCTGTGGTATGTTGGGGACACCGACTGTGATTCAAGGTCCCTGTGACAGTGACCTGTACAATGTCATGGGATCGCAGATCCCGGTTAAGGTGCTGCCCGTGCCAGGCAGTATGGATTCAGGGTCCTACACCTTTTACGTAAAAGAATGTTAAAGGCGCTGATAAAGTCTTTAGAAAACAAACCCTTGAATCCTTGGTCCCTTTTTCCCAACTAAATTTGGAGAAGAACCATATTTTGTTGCAATTCCGTTTGATATTTATTATAAATATCAAAATTGTCGGCGCATCGAGCTTCAAAAAGCGCTGTTCAATCATAAGGGATTTTATGTATAATCATACAACCGATATGATATGCAAAATTGATGGTTTCAAAAAAAGTCTCCCAAACTTGTCATTTCGAGCGAAGCCCCTGAGTTCAATTTTTATAGTTTTTTTATTTATCCTGGTATTTCTTAGTGGTTGCACTATAAAGAGCATTGAGATTTCTAGGACGATAAAGCTTCCTGAATATATTTATAAAAGTCCTCTAAAGAATTATTACAGCAATGCAACGGTTGGGATTTTTAAATTTCAATCGCCTGTAAATGCCTCTCAAGTCGGATATGCTGCTGCCAGTACGTTTCACAAGAGGCTGCTGCTGAACAAGGTGTTTTTCAAAGTTGTTCAGGAATTTGACGTTGAAGACCTGAGCTTTGAGAACCTTATTAAAATAGCCGAAAAAAAGCATTATGAGCTGATCATTACAGGGGTTGTTCGTTATTATATGGAGGGAAGCAGTTTACAGGAATCCATGGTAGATGAGCAGATACAGGTCATTCACGTGCCGACAAAAGAGACGCTCTGGTATGCGGAAGCAGTAGAAACTGGAAGACCGGTCAGCAGCTTGGATTATATATTTTTTAAAATAAAGGATGAATCGGCGCCTTCAACAGCGTCATTAATGAGCATCAACGCCCAAAAAATGTGCAATATGCTCTTGTCGATTTCTCCATATTATGCGGCTCTTAAAAAAGACATGAAATGGATAGATGATGGATATAATTACCTGGTGGCAAAAGATTATGATAAGGCTGAGTTTTGCTTTAAAAAGGCTCTCAGTATAAATCCTGACAACCCCTATGCCTTCCTTAATCTTGGTGTAGTTTATGAAAGACAGGGAAATACAGGTGAAGCCATAACAATGTACCAAAAAGTTATTGAGCTGAATCCGGAAATTGTAGTAAAAGAATCCACCAATCCCCAAAAAACAGGTTACACCCTGGTGGATATTGCCAAAGACAATTTAAAAATGCTTCAGCAATAATAAAACTTGAAATAGAGAAGGAATTGAAAGAGCGATTCATGAACTCGGAAGATTTTTTAAAACAGGTTCCATTATTCCACTCTCTCCGGCCTGAAGATATGAGGCTACTTTCCACCTCGGTCAGGACCCAGTCCGTTAAAAAAGGCGGGGCGCTTTTTTACCAGGGAAGCGAGGGGACCGCTCTTTGTATCATTAAGAAAGGAAGCATCAAGATAGTCCTTCCTTCCCTGAAATTCCGATATACAGACCTCGGAAAAAACAGCATTTTTAAGCGTGATTTTTTGGACACTTTTCATTTAAATAGGTGACGAACCAACTTCAATCTGTAATATTTTTCCGATCGGAATATAGGCGTTTAATGCATTTAATC
>JAYENE010000123.1:0-4449 GCA_034721935.1 Thermodesulfobacteriota bacterium | reverse complement strand
GAGCTTCGGGAAACGTATTGATGAGACTCCGCTATTCTGCCAGAGCCAAAGATGATTTACATATTGCCTTTGGATGGTATGAAGCGCAACGTAGGGAATTGGGATTGGAATTTCTTGACTGCGTCGAGGCTGCAATCGAAACAATCCAACAGATGCCGAAATTGTATGCCAAACACCATGATCACTTCAGACGTGCCTTGGTGAGACGGTTTCCTTTTTCAATCCTTTACACCATTGAAGAAAAGGAGATAGTTGTGCATGCTATTTTCGATAATAGACAAGATCCCGCTCGGTTGCCGTAGCGTTTAGATAAGGCTCATCAATCGTGGAATGACCAAAAATAAAATTTTTAGCGCCTTCGCGACTTAGCGGTTCGAAAGATCGTACTGGGCGTCTTAGCGGTTCCAGATGGAAAAATTTGTAAAAGAAAATGATGTTAAACTATTAAACTAACTCCGTCCCTCAAATCTTAGAGTATCTGCAATAAAGTCAGAAGGTAACAACGTCCCCCATTATAGGTCTAAGGTATCCTATTTAAATTTCGAGGTAATGAGCAGTCTGTTAAAATATAACTATGCGTAACCAAAGCCTTTTTGTAAATTGAAAATGAGTTTTACCACGGTTTTTAAATAGGATACGGTCTAAGCGTACTATCGAGCTTGCTGGATGAACAATCATTAGATAAAGGAAACTCAAAATGAAATCTACAGATCGCGAAATACGAATTAAAGTTCCAGAAGACATACTTTTATCTGCAAGTTTTAATGAAACACGGTTTGCTGCTGAGATGCGAGAAACTTTGACCTTTAAGCTATTTTCTCAGGGACGGCTTTCTGGTGGGAAAACTGCAAAATTAGCTGGAATGTCAAGAGTACAATTTTTGCTTGAAGCCGGTAAGCATAATATCGATTGGCTCCCTTTTGATCAAGATGAACTGAGACGAGAGCTTTCCTGAACCTCTTTTAAAAAATGGCTTTGGAAATGAGAGAAAATGGAATCCGATTTTGTTGAGATTAATCGAGGAAATTGCGTTGGCGTTAAAGGAAAAATAGGATGGGCCTTAATTAAAAGGAAAGAGAAACGCATAAAATCATGGGCGTCCCACTGGACCGGCCATTTACCGAAAATGGCAACGCTGCCAAATCCGGTAAATGCCGATTTAGCCAGAGGCTTCACCGTCTCTCAGGTAGCAGAAAAGCACAACTGGACAGAGGCGATGGTCTGGTCACTGGCCCTTGAAGGCAGAGAAGACCTTGAACGATTCAAGGAACTTGGCTGGGGACTGAGAACATGGGACCAGTAGGAATGGAACGATTGCGACAAAAGATTCGGTGATGACTGGCCGGCCCGCATCCCCGCGCAACTAATCGCCCATATACTATACTATTTCTCAAAACAGAGCGACCTGATCCTTGACCCCATGGCCGGCGGAGGCGTAACACCCGACACCTGTCTTGCCTTAAACCGAAGATGCTGGGCATTTGATATGACAGACCGGCAGGAGACACGCCCCGAAATCGAATCTCACACATGGACTTTACCAACAGTTAAACAGCTTAAAAGCTCAACAGCTAATGGGTTGCCCTGGCCTGTAAGCTCAAAAGAAAAGCCCGATCTCATCATTTTCGATCCGCCATATTTTGACAAAAAGGCAAGCGAATATGACGAGAAAAGCATATCCGGACTGACGAAGAAAGAATATCTTGAATTTCTCGAGGCCTTCTTCGCCCTCCTGAAACAAAATGCCAAAAAGACAACAAGGCTTGCCTTCATCAACGCAGACTGGCCTCCGGCTCGTAGAGCCTACGCCTCGGAGAGCGGGATTTTCAGAATAAACCCGCGGCGGAAGAATCCGGAAAAGGAGCAATCCTGATAGACGACTACCTCCGGATTTTAAACAAAACCGGCTGGCGCCACACCCACATCATCCAGGCCCATGTCAGCCCAAAGGTTCAGCGCGGTAGTCGTCGCCGCAATGCAGAAAAAAAGAATACTTGGAGTGACATCCAGGTATGTGATAATCCTGAAACAATAGTTAGCCACGAATGCCACAAATGGAGCACGACAGATAAGCTTTTCAATAAAGTCAGAAGGTAACAACGTCCCCCATTCGCTCTTGAAGTTATTTAACTATTTAAGGACTTCCCCCTAAGCATTTTCAGAAAACCACTTGACAATGTTCTTTGAATAGTTTAAAAGTTCATGTCATGAATAAAGCGAGCGAATTCAGCCAGGATGTAGAATATTATCTTTTACAGGAGATTGCCTCAAGAAGTGAATTTACCCAACTTGAACTGGCTGGAAAGATTGGCGTAAGCGTAGGTAAAGTCAATTATGTTCTATCTGCTCTTATCAGGAAGGGTATTGTCAAGATGGTGAATTTTAAACAGAGCAAGAGCAAAAAAGGCTATCTCTATCTTCTCACCCCTGATGGGATAAAGGAGAAAAAAGTCATTACCCTTAATTTTATCAAACGGAAGATGAAAGAGCATGAGAGATTAGAGCGAGAGATTGGCAAAGCAAGAATGGAAATTGATAAAGAGGTTGCCTGATTCCGATTCTGCACCGCAAAACCTCTGATGTTTTAAAACAAAAAAAAGGCTATAACTATAATTGGTTAGGTTGTATTTTGTTATGTAATTGAAGGGGCGGAGCTGTATAAAGTTTAGAAGCAGCGAAAATAAAGTCACAAGGAACCAACGTCCTTGTTGTTTTTAAATCATAAATATTCAATCGTAAATCATCAATCCCAATGTGTCCCCCATTACCATTTAGGAGGAATGAAATGGAAGTAACTTGCTTTGTAAAAAAAGAAGGTAATCAATACGCCTCGTTGTGCGTAGAACTGGATGTGGCCTCCTGCGGGAGAACCAAGACAGATGCCCTTGCTGGTCTTAAGCGTGCTATCGAAACATATATAGAATACATGGTTTCCGAGGGACGTAAAAAAGACATTTATAGACCTGTTCCTATGAATGAGTTGAAAACATTCCTTTTTCCCGAAGATGAGTTGGTGGAGAAAAGTCTTAAAGCGATTCCTTTGAGCTTCCAATATGCTTAAAAATTTATCAAGCCGGGATGTCACATGGGTGTTGAACCAGCTTGGCATTACCTTTAAGAGGCATGGGAAAGAAGACGTTTTTGATGGGTTGTACAATGGCAGAACGAGAGTTGTTATTCTTAAATGTTGCTCGAAATTTGATAGTATCCTTGTAAAGGCCTATAAAACATAGAATTATAAGTAAATTGGGTTGTTAGAGCCTGAAGATAGTGATTTTGTTAAAATAAAAACTATCGACCCCTTATTATATAAGGATTTATACAATCTGTACAATATTAAAAATGGTGCAAATTTTCAATATTTGATGTTTTGAAATACTCTTTAATTACAACGCCTTAAAATATACTAATTATATAACTCCAGCAACTTGAGGTTCTTACATGGTTTTCTCTCTTTGAATACTTAATTCATAAGACTTTAAGTAAAATTAAGAAAATTTCGGGCAACATTTAAGTTATTGTCCCTCGGAATAAGAGAAGTATTCCACAAGGTACATTAAGCTCTATTTGGAGGCAGGCGGGAATAACCAAACAACTCGCAGAAAAGTTGTGGGAAAATCGGTAGTGAGATTATACGCTCCAACCGATCTCAGCGAACCAAACGCTTTTGGGATAAAAAAGTTATGCACGCTCTGCACGAGCGTCCCCTATGACTTACCCAGAACCCACGAACCATGTCACCATAAAGTCAGAGAGTGCTGCAGGAAACCATTTAAGTGGTAGCCTGCCGGGTAGCATAGTTATGCGCCAGAAGGGGTGGGACTTTTCTGGTTATACATGCGCTGATTGGTCAAGCCGAGTGCGTTTGTATACTGAGGAACCGTATGAGTGGAATTCTTCAAGTACGGATCTGTGGGGAGGGCGTCGGGTAACCGATGCCTTTACCCGGAGCGTCCCCTCCTACTGACAGGGATCCAAATAAAATAAACCAATAATCCAACGTCCCCAAGATGCCCACCCAATGAACTTGACACTACCGAGCAGGAAATGTATCAAAAATTAATAAACTAGCAACGTCCACCCCTGCGTCCCGGAGGTAATTTAGTTAGTCTCCATTCAGAAATCGACAAAAAAAGATTCGTAGCACACGAGTGAATATTATTCATAATATGAATTTGTGTCCCAGTAACTCTCCACATGATATTCAATTCGTTTGCAGGGTTGTTACCCTGATTTTTGACGCATCGATCCTGTTGAGAAGATAAAGTCAGAACAGATGCCTTGCTAAAACTTACTCTTGTGTTGCATTTTGATTTAACTTGATAGTATAGGAATTTCCATTTTATGCTTAATTTTATCAATGGGTTGGAGGCTGTCAGCACAACGTAGGGGCGAATCTTGTATTCGCCCTAATCATGGCGATCACAAGGATCGCCCCTACGAAAAAAC
>JAYENE010000122.1:0-4464 GCA_034721935.1 Thermodesulfobacteriota bacterium | reverse complement strand
ATTTTATTTGGTCGTCGTTATTTCTTAACGCTCACTAACATGCTCAAACAGTCAGCCGTTTTAAATTTAACTGCCCGCCACATCAGGTTGTTGGCAGGTTACTTTTTGAGTTTGTAAATTTCTGATAGTAAAAAGCAACAACACAACACCGACTTCAGCTAAAAGTTCAACTTCATGAACCGCCTTTACCAGTCCAAGTCCGTATGGCCCGGTCAATATCCCGGCAAGAAAGAATCCCACAATTGCCGGCACTCGAAGTCGATGGCATATAAAGAGAATAGCAATGTATAGCACAAATATGATAACAATGTCATTTAGCAGCGGTATTCCCATATTCTAATTTGCCTTCTGATTTTATAGAGCAAAATCGATTTGTTCATTAAACCTAAGTTGAGCGCTTTTTTGCGAAGATATGTGCTGAAATCTTGATGCATAAGGATTTGCAAAAACCGCAGGCATACCCGTGGATATGTCGAGGATTTTTGCGAAGCCTTTATGCGCAAGAGATCGGCACAGATCGAGTAAAAAATCGCTCAATTTAGGGAAGAGTTGGGGACGCCCTTTAGTTTTGCAGTTTTAAGTACTATGCTTTGTTTTCTACAGATTTTTCCATTTATTTTGTTTTGTTTGGACTCAAATACCATCTACCTGAGCTACCCCAGTACCATTTTCCGAAGCTACAGGACAGGCGGCGCAGACAGGATCAACTGGAGTTACTTTTTCTTTGACGGGGTGGAGACATGCGGGACATCCATAAATAAATAACTCGACGTATCGTTATATTATTGATAGTATTTTTATATGGTTAGATTAGCCGGCCTGGACGCACGGTGTGTTTTATATCGCATTATTATCAGGGGAATTGAGACCGATCCTGAGTTTCATTAAATATTATTAGTAAAGGTTAAAACTTGGATTGATAAAATAGCTCAAACAAACCTAAGAAGGCTTTGATACAAACAAGTTCAGGGCATGAAAAGGCAGGCCGGAAATGGCGCTGCTTTTTTTTTATGGAAGGAATAGTGGCTTAGTGACCGTTTTTCTGAATATATTCTTTACGTTTCTTGCGATTTCTGCCATAATCTTTTAGTCTTATGGGCATACCTCTTTAATTTTGTTGATTAATTAAAAAATATCCTATGTTTGGAAGTATGCCTTAGGGTTCGCCCAAAAATAAATTTACATTTTCAGGTGTTGAGGCGCCAGCATGGCAAGACGTGAAAAGGGCGAATAGCAGGCTATTTAACCGACGAGCAACGCAGCCATGCGGGATGGATCGACGCATGAAAGTGTGAAGTTATTTTTGGGCGAGCCCTTATCTTAACAAAACATGCAATCTGAGCCCTTATACGATCTGGAAAATGAAGCAGTGGCGCTCGGCAGGAGAGAAAATGACAAGAATAGAGGAAAATTATCAGCGTATCACAGATGACAGACGTTCATTCGGTATCCGCTTCTGGCAAGCTCAAGGAGATCGTGCCATCTTTGAGACAGTATCGGATATACTATATGACTATTTTTTGATTCGAGGTAAAGATGCTAACGAACTCCGACTTCAGAGAACTACTGAATCTTTTCGAAAAGCATGATATCCGTTATCTTGTTGTGGGTGGCTACGCGGCAATGAAGTACAGCGAGCCACGATAAAAGAAAGCGAGCGGAAGGCCGCAAGACAAAATCGATGTCGAGAAGCTCATAGAAGTTGAACAATTGGATTGATAGAGGTATTATACAGGGAATGAATAAGAAATACGACCCAAAAATTATTGAAGCAAAGTGGCAATCCTATTGGGATGAGAAAGGGCTGTTTAAGTGTAAAGAGAATCCTGACAGGGAAAAGTATTATCTTCTTGAGATGTTTCCCTATCCTTCAGGCAAGATACACATGGGGCATGTCAGAAACTACACCATAGGGGATGTAGTCGCAAGGTATAAAAAAATGCAAGGATTTAATGTTCTGCATCCAATGGGATGGGATGCTTTTGGAATGCCTGCGGAAAATGCCGCCATTGCAAACAATACACATCCAGCCAAATGGACATACGATAATATTAATTCCATGCGATTTCAGTTGAAGCGTATAGGTTTCAGCTATGACTGGGACAGAGAAATAGCCACCTGCAACCCCCAATATTACAGGTGGGAACAGTGGCTGTTTTTAAAGATGTATGAAAAAGGGATGGCATATAGAAAGGAGTCCTTTGTAAACTGGTGCAATACATGCCGGACCGTTCTTGCCAACGAACAGGTAGAGGCCGGCATGTGCTGGAGATGCGGGAAACCGGTTTGCCAGAAAAGACTCTGGCAGTGGTTTCTCCGTATAACCGACTATGCTGAAGACCTGCTTGCTTACTGCGACAAACTTCCCGGCTGGCCTGACAAGGTCATCACCATGCAAAAGAACTGGATCGGCAAGAGCATAGGCGCGCAGATAAGGTTTCCGATCGAAAATACCAAAAATAATTCAGACAAATTTATACCTGTATTTACAACCCGTCAGGATACTGTTTTCGGGGCAACCTTCATGTGTCTTGCCCCTGAGCATCCGCTTGCGTCCGAGCTTTCAGAAGGCACCTGCCGGGAAGATAAGGTTAGAGAATTTGTGGAACGGATGTCAATGCAGGATAGATCTGACAGAGCTGTTGAAAATTATGAAAAGGAAGGGGTTTTTACAGGCTCATATTGCATAAATCCTTTGAGCGGCAAGCGTATGCCAATATATGCAGCCAATTTTGCTCTTATGGGATATGGCACAGGCGCTGTTATGTCGGTGCCTGCACACGATCAGCGTGATTTTGAATTTGCCAAAAAATACGGGCTTGACATTATTGTTGTTGTTAAGCCTTTTGATAAGGACCTTGATGCCGCTGCCATGACCGAAGCATACATTGGCGAAGGGGTTATGGTCAATTCAGGCCGTTTTGACGGTATGAACAATAAAAAGGCTCTTGATGAAATCGCCTCTTTTCTTGATGAAAAGGGCTTTGGAGAAAAAACAGTCAACTTCAGGTTGAGGGATTGGGGTATTTCCAGGCAGCGTTACTGGGGAGCCCCTATTCCCATAGTTTACTGCGAAAAATGCGGAGTTGTTCCTGTTCCGGAAGAGGATCTTCCGGTTGTATTGCCCGACGAGGCTGATCTTCTGCCTGGGGGAAGGTCACCGCTCGCAGGTCTTGATTATTTTACAAGAACCAGGTGCCCAAAATGCGGCAGTCCTGATGCAAAAAGAGAAACCGATACAATGGATACATTCGTTGAATCATCCTGGTATTTTGAGAGATACTGCAGCGCAAATTACAATGGCGGCATGTTTGATACAAAGCCCGTTGATTACTGGATGCCTGTTGATCAATATATCGGCGGGGTTGAGCATGCTATTTTGCATCTTCTTTATTCAAGGTATTTTACACGCGTACTCAAAGATCTTGGACTTGTCAAATACAAGGAGCCTTTTACCAGGCTGCTGACCCAGGGTATGGTCTGCAAGGAGACTGTTTCCTGCCCCGAGCATGGATTTCTTTTGCCTGAAGAGGTTCAGGAAAACATCGGAGACAGCTTTTGTAAAAAATGCGGCAAAAAGCTCGTAATCGGCCGGGTTGAAAAGATGTCCAAGTCAAAAAAAAATGTGATAGATCCGAATATTATGCTCAAACAATACGGCGCTGATGTTACACGGCTCTTTTGTCTTTTTGCGGCTCCGCCTGAGAGGGATCTTGAATGGAGCGACCAGGGAGTTGAGGGCGCATATCGCTTCCTGAATCGTATATGGAGCCTTGCTGCAGGCTGGATGGATTTGATAAAAGGAGTAACTCCCTTTGATGGCAGTCCTGACGAACTGGACAAGAGTGTACGGGTTTTATACAAAAAAGCTCATCAAACCATAAAAAAAGTTACCAACGATATAGAAAACAGGTTCCACTTCAATACAGCAATCAGCGCTGTAATGGAGCTTGTCAATACCATGTATGGCATAGATTCGGCAAAAAAAAGCTCTGAAGCAGCCAGGGTAATGAGATTTGCCATGGAATCGGTTATACTCCTTTTGTCACCCATAGTTCCACATTTTACTGAAGAGCTCTGGGGCGCACTGGGGCATAAACCCAGCGTTCTTTTGGAATCGTGGCCATCATACAGGGAAGATGCTCTTTTGCGAGACAGCCTTGAAATAGTAGTGCAGGTAAATGGTAAACTTCGCAGCAGATTCAGCGTAAGCGCGGATGCGGATGATGCTGCCATAAAAGAGATGGCCCTTTCAGATGAACGCGCAAGGAAATTCATAAATGATAAACCGATAAAAAGGGTCATTGTCGTTAAAAAGAAGCTGGTAAATATTGTAGTATCAGAAATTTACAAACTCAAAAAGTAACCTGCCAACAACCTGATGTGGCGGGCAGTTAAATTTAAAACGGCTGACTGTTTGAGCATGTTAGTGAGCGTTAAGAAATAACGACGACCAAATAAAAT
>JAYENE010000121.1:0-4472 GCA_034721935.1 Thermodesulfobacteriota bacterium | reverse complement strand
ACTGCCAAACAAAACAGGAACAAGACTTCGACATTCGATATTCCCTGTTCGACATTCGACATTAAATCAGTCTGTTCAATGGTTAAAGATATTATCATCAATGATGTAACTTTTTTGTATTGCACTCGATGGCGGCTATCGAGATGCCTATACGGATGTATTCCCTGTTTTAAGAAACCACGATTTTCATGCAACATTTTTTATTATTCCGGAATGTATTGGTGGGGAAGGGAAAATTAAGGGGAAGTCTATACCGTGCTTAAATTGGAATCAGGTAAATGAAATGGCAGAGAGCGGTATGGAGATAGGGCTGCTGGCTTATGAAGGCAGGGGTATTAAACGCCGGTATGATGAAAAATCTGTAGAACAAAGTATCTTCAATTCATTGAAAATAATGAAGGAAAATTATAATGGGGATGTTCGATTCTGTGCATTCCTGGCTGGAGTGCCGAAAAAAGCTTTAGGGCATTTTCTAAAAACCCAGGGATTTCAAGCGGTTTTCACGCAGTGTCCTACGAATCAACGAACCAGTCTGGCCGGTATCGGAAGAATACAAATCGATGATGATGATCATAATATTTTTTTTACCAAGATTTCTAAAATATATCTTTTCTTCAAAGATGAACGCGCCTGAAAATGTATTCGCAAGTATAAGGCTGACAAGCTGGCCCATCGAATATCGGAAACCTTGAATCGGATTAAAAGGAATAAATAACTGTTTATTAGCTATGTGCGGAATTTGTGGAAAATTAACAACAAATGGTAAATGGATTGAAGAGGATCTGATTCAAAGTATGGCATCGGTCCTTTCACATCGAGGGCCTGACGATGATGGGATATACTTAAGCTCAAAGCAAAAAGCTCAAAGCTCAAAGGTGGAAGTAGGTCTGGGACACAGGAGACTTAGTATTATTGATTTATCCGAGGCTGGCCGGCAACCGATGTCTAATGAGGACAAGACCGTCTGGATGGTGTTTAATGGTGAGATTTATAATTTTCAGTCTTTGAGGGCCGAGCTCGAAAAGAAAGGGCATCATTTCAGTTCGCAAACAGATTGCGATGTTGTCATTCACCTTTATGAAGAGGAGGGGTTCGAAGGGGTAAAGAGGCTTGTCGGCATGTTTGCCTTTGCTATATGGGATGAGAAATCTCAGGAACTTTTTTTGTGCAGAGATCGCCTGGGCATAAAACCCCTTGTTTACTATCAGGACGGAGATTTTATGGTTTTTGCTTCAGAGATAAAGGGTTTGCTGCAGGACCCGGATGTTCCAAGAGAGATTGACTGGGATGCTCTTGGACTTTATCTTACTTTTAATTCTATCACGGCCCCCTATACTATATTTAAAGGCATAAAAAAGCTCAGGCCGGGGCATATTCTGATTTTCAGTAAGGGGGAAATAGAGGAGAAAGAATACTGGAATATAGATGGAAATGTTCAGATGGAAGCGGGCGGCAAAGAAGATTTTGCCTCTCTAAAGAATAGATTATTCGAAGTTATGGAAGATGCCGTCAAAATACGAATGATCGCAGACGTTCCTTTGGGCGCTTTTTTGAGCGGCGGAATTGATTCAAGCATTATTGTCGGGCTTATGGCAAGAAATTCCAGTCTGCCAATAAAAACTTATTCAATAGGCTATAAGGACATGCCCATGTTTGATGAAACCGCTTATGCAAGGGAAGTGGCTGCCTTTCATAAAACGGATCATCATGAATTCAGGCTTGATGCAAAGGATATCATCGGGGCAATTCCAGATGTGCTGGAGTCATTTGATGAACCCTTTGCAGATTCTTCCGCAATTCCCGCTTTTGTCGTATCCAGGGAAACAGGCAGGAATGTAAAGGTTGCCCTTTCCGGTGATGGCGGTGATGAACTTTTTGCCGGTTATCGGATGTATACTGGAGAGGGGTGGAGTTCAAGGTATCAGAAGATCCCTTCATTCATACGTAAAAAGATTATGGAGCCTGTTCTTTTCTCTCTTCCCGAATCGCGAGATCAAAAACTGCCTGAATATACAAGAAGATTAAGGAAATTTTTAAGAGGGGCAGGAAAAGAAAGCCTCGAAGAGCGTTTTTTTGCATGGAACGAGATATTTCTCCGGGATTTGAGAAAAAGCATTTTTGCCGGAGCAGCAGAAGTAAACCACGACCTCGGAAAGAAGATACTGTCAAAAAGGTTAAACGAGATAGATGCCGATAACATTAACCGGATGCTCTATGCGGATGCAAAGGAATCGCTTCCCGGAGATATGTTGAAAAAGGTGGATGCCATGAGCATGCTTAATTCCCTGGAGGTAAGGGTCCCTTTTCTGGATCACCGGGTATGTGAGCTGGCTTTTTCCATTAATAGCTGCTGGAAAATCAAAAATGGCAAGGGGAAGTATATCCTGCTGGAAACCTTTAAGGATATTTTGCCGAAATCTTTGCATAACAGGCCTAAATGGGGATTTGAAATGCCGGTCAGTAAGTGGTTAAAATCGGATTTGAAATATTTAATTGACGAATATCTGTCAAAGGACCTGATCGTCAGGCAGGGCATTTTTGATTATGATGTTATTGAAAATTTGATCAACAATCTTATTTCAAATCGTTCTGATACATCCTGGCAAATCTGGAACCTGATAGTCTTCCAGGTCTGGCATTCCCGTTATATGGAAGGTTAGTGGTTTCGTAAAAAGCTAAATTTGTCGAATGTGTCATTTCGACCCGCCTGCTAATGCCTGGCGCTGGCGGGCAGGCCGTAGGGAGAAATCTTATCTTTTTAATAGGTTGCAGTATGATTTCTCCTGTCGTCGAAACAAGGATTTCTCATTTCACTCGAAATGACAAGTTTTTGTGACTTTTTATGAGTTCATCAAGGTTAATGATGTTGAAAAGGATAAAAGTCATCCATATCATTACCCGTCTGGATAAGGGCGGCTCTGCCGAGAATACCGTTTTGACTGTAAGTGGCCTTGACAGGGAGATGTATGATGTAATTTTAATTAGAGGGCTTTCCGTTGAGTCAAATATG
The DNA here is from genome assembly GCA_034721935.1 of Thermodesulfobacteriota bacterium. Taxonomy (GTDB): domain Bacteria; phylum Desulfobacterota; class Desulfobacteria; order Desulfobacterales; family ETH-SRB1; genus Desulfaltia. The sequence continues at coordinate 1,462 of JAYENE010000121.1, read as the reverse complement.
GCGGAAGATGAGTTCAGGGCTGTAGAGGAAAGCGTAAGAGCGGCGGAAGAGGAGGGGGTCAGGGTTATAACTGTTCCCAGTCTCTTGAGAAGGCTCTCCCCTTTTTGTGATTTAAAGGTATTTTTTGCTCTGATCAAAATACTGTGGCAGGAGCGCCCCGATATTGTCCATACCCATACTTCAAAGGCGGGGATATCAGGCAGATGGGCGGCATTTTTTGCAAGGGTTCCAATAATCATACATACACCGCATGGCCATGTATTCTGGGGGTATTTCGGCAGGTTGAAAACCGGGATTTTTATCCTCTTGGAGAAGATTTCCGCACTTATTACAGACAGACTTGTCATGCTGACTGAGCAGGAAAAGAACGATCATCTTCACTTCCATATTGCCCCTGGTGATAAGTTTTCAGTGGTGTACAGTGGAATAAATCTGGACAGATTTTCTAATATTTCTGTTGATCCCGCGGCAATGAAAAAAAAGCTGGGGATCTTCGAGAGCAATCTGGTTGTCGGAACGGTTGGCAGGCTAACGCATGTAAAAGGGCACAGATATCTGATCGAGGCGGCAGGGAGAATTGTTAGTTCCAGACCGGATGCAACCTTTGTGTTTTTAGGCGATGGTGAACTTTTAGATGAACTCGAAAGTATGGCCACTAAATTGGGCGTAGAAGAGAATGTAAAGTTTCTTGGTTGGCGGTCGGATGTGGCTGAAGTAATGTCAGTATTTGATGTGTTTGTACTTCCGTCTCTCAATGAGGGAATGGGGAGGGTACTCGTTGAAGCCATGGCTCTTGGGAAGCCGATTGTGGCAAGTGATACAGGCGGTATTCCCGATCTTGTTGTCCAGGGCAAGAACGGATATCTGGTCTCTGTTGGTGATGTAGAGACCCTGGCTGAAAGAATAAGAGAACTTCTTGATGATCCCGGGAAAAGGAAAAAAATGGGTAATGTGGGGCGAAGATATGCTGCCGGATATGGTTCAGAGGCGATGGTGGAAAAGATTGATCGGTTGTACCGGGAGTTGGCGGTTTCGTGTTGTCATTTCGAGAAGTGAAACGACGAGAAATATTTACAATCAGAAATTTACAAACTCATTATCTGGTCAACCTGAGGCAGCGGACAATTAAATTTAAGAACGGCTGAAACTCGCACATAAGTGAGCGTAAAGAAATAACTTAGGGTTCGGCAAAAAATAAGTTCGCAATTTCAGGTGTTGAGGCGCTCGGCTGACAAGGCGCGAAAAAGCATGAATATCAAGCATATTCAGAATTTTCGCAACGCAGTCAGGCGGGATGCATCAGCGCCTGAAATGTGAAGTTATTTTTTGTCGAGCCCTTAGAGCAATCCTTTTATAAAAAGCTTGCTAAAGCCGACATTATCCGACTCATAGAAAATTTTATTTGGTCGTCGTTATTTCTTAACGCTCACTAACATGCTCAAACAGTCAGCCGTTTTAAATT
>JAYENE010000120.1:0-4501 GCA_034721935.1 Thermodesulfobacteriota bacterium | reverse complement strand
AGCAACCACAAAGAATGTCGCGGTTACACCGAACTCATCCAGTATATCCAGTACCCGCTCCGTCGGTTCACTCAGATAATCATATCTACCATCCCACTTTTTAAAAAACTCGTTGACATCTGCATATACAGAAAACGGCGATCCGCAAACCGATGGGATGTGGTACCAGTCCTCGATATCAACCGTGATGGATAACGTGCCCATGATTTTTTACCTCCATTCCAGTTCCAGCATTCTCTCAACGCCATGCTGGTTATCCCGATCACATCCCCTTATATGCCTCATCATGATGCGCAAACTCCAGAAAAATTACCTTATGCTCATTCTCGTCTATTTCGTAAATCAGCACAAAATGCCCGACATGAACCCTTCTCCTGCCTTTGAGTACACTCTTTAGAGGTTTGCCAGAATATGGATTCTCCGCGATCTGAACCATTTTCTTCTGTACTGCCGTATACAACGCTTTATCTCTCCTTGCCAATTTCCTCAACCTGGAGAGTAATTCATCCTCGATACTCTGGCTATAGCTATTCATTCTTCAGGCTCTCTAAAAACGCATTCAACTCATTCGCATCCTTAAAAGATCTAACTTTCCCTTCTTTCACGCTCTTTTCCGCCTCTTTCACCCTTTTTATAAATTCCTCTCGAAACATCTCTTCTGGCGGATAGCACTGCTCCTCAAGCGTGTCAATAATGCTTCGAACCACCTTATATCGTACCCTTTCCTCTATCATCGGAGCGAGCCGGTCCACAAGTTTTGCCTCACTGATCATATCCTTTCACCTGTGTAAATTATTATGTATGAGTTTAAAACATTATCCGCATTCAATCTTTTGCCTTCCACCGCCACCAAAACCGCCGTCGCATCCGCCCCGGTAGCGTCTGCTGCCATCACTCCCACCTCTCGCTTCCGCTCTCATTCCTATCCATCTCCATATCAAACAGCATCGCAAACAGCAGGAACTGCACACCCACTATAAACAACAGGAATGCAAGGGTCAATCTGATAAAGAGAGATCCCCCCATCACAAACTTGTAGTACAGGGAGTAAAGTCCTGCCAGTAAACCAATCGGCGTCAGTATAATTCCAAAGGTGTAGAACAACACAAGCGGATGAAAACTCAGCACAACATACTTCATCTTAAGTCTCCAGAAGAAATCCGTGAGCAACATGCGAGATACCTTAACGATGTATTTGCTGTACCGTATTCCGGACTTCTCCCGCCCGTACTTCGCAGGCATCACAACATCCACAACCCTGAATCCGTACACATTCAATCTCACAAGGAGATCATTGCAGTACCCATACCATGGATAGATGGAATCCGGATTTATCCGCTCCAAAACGCTCTTCGATATCGCAGTATAACCGTTCTGGGGATCCATCATCTGCCAGTATCCTGACCCAATCTTCGTGAGGAACGTGAGGATCGCATTACCAAAGAATCTCCATTTACTCATCCCTTTCCTGTACTCCGGACTCAACAACCGGTTCCCCTTTGTATACTCCGCCCTCCCATCTATAATCGGGTCCAGCAGATGCGGAAGTTGCTCAGGATCCATCTGGTTATCGCCAGCCATCACCGCAACAACATCGATGCCATCATCACGTGCTCTCTTGTAGCCGGAAATGATCGCCGCCCCAACACCGCTGTTCTTTTCATGGCGTATAAAAACGATTCGCGAATCATTGAAATTCTCAATGATCTCAGAAGTATCATCAACAGATGCATCATCAACAGCATATATCGTATCCACATATTCCGGGATCGATGCAAGTGTTTCCTCTATCAGTTCGCTTTCATTATACGCGGGAACCACAACTCCGATCGTATGTTCTCGATACATCATCCCTCCCGACTTCGAAATGCCAATCCAAAACAATCGAAGATAAGATCAGCATCATCCGGCTTGCCAGATCGGAGACCCATCCCCTCAATCTCTTCTCTGGTAAAGAGTTCATCATACACCGATACATCCAATCCCTTTCTCACCAACAACCTGGCAAGAGCCAGATTCCTGCTGTGATGCAACTCCTTAACCCCCTCTCTGAATGTTATTCCTTCAACACATATCCGTATCTCATTCAGGGGTTTGTTGATCTTCATGCACTCCAGAACCACTTTTCGAGCCCAGTAATCAACCATCCCATCGTTTAATTCCCTGCACGTTCTCAATAACCTAACGCAGTCAAACCTACCTCTTCGTTCCATCTCCTTGATAAGGAACCATGGATAGAGCGGGATGCAGTGCCCGCCCACGCCAGTTGATGGCAGATGGATGTGGCAGTATTCATGATTGGCAAACTCTCTTGCCTCATAAAAATCTATATTCAGGTCTTCGGCAATCTCAAACAATTCATTTGCCAGCGCAATATTTACATCCCTGTAACACCCCTCGATGATCTTTATGAACTCGGCAGCCCTCGCAGATGAAACCAGATGTAAATTCGGAATAAATCTCTTATAAACATCAAAACATATTCTCCCGCTCTCCTCATCAACACCGCCAACGACCTTTGGAAACTCGTTCAATCTTGAGATACTGTGTCCAGTCATGATCCGCTCCGGAGAATGTGCCAGATAGAACTCACCAAACCCGAGTCCGCTCTCCTCTTCCAGCCACATCTTGACCAGCGTTTCAGTCGTCTCAGGAGGTACTGTGGTCTCAAGAACAACAACGTCACCCTTCTTCAATATCCTCCCAATATTTCTAAACGCACCCTCAATCGCTCTGAAATCAGGAGAATAATCCTCATCGATGAATAACGGCACGATCACGATGAACACATTGCATTTTTCCGCATCTTCATAACGTGATGTTGCAACCAGAGTTTTCCCGCCGTGTCTTTTAATCAATTCACTCAAGCCAGATTCCTCGGGTATGGGATTCACACCACTGTTGACTATTACAACTCTATCGGGATCGATATCCACGCCAACAACATCGAGCCCACTGTCTGCTATAACCGCAGCCAGAGGCAGCCCGGCTTTGCCCAGTCCAACCACAGCGATCTTCACATCTTTCACGTTATTCACATCTTTCACGTTAACCTCTCCTTCTCCTTCTCGATCTCTATCGTTTTTCCACATGCACATCTATACACAACCCCATCCCCCCTCTCCTCTACAACCGTCTTCAATTTATTTCCGCAGTAACATACAAATCCCTTAAGCTTTGCCGGATTCCCGTACATCAGCCCAAAAGGCACGACATCTTTCGTAACAACGCTGCCCGCCCCGATCATCGCATACTCGCCTATCGTAACCCCGCTGATTATTGTGGAATTTGCACCGATGCTTGCCCCCTTCTTGACCATCGTATAACTTATTTTATCCTCATTCCAGATAAATGCTCGTGGGTGTAAATCATTCGTGAACGTAACAGCAGGACCGATAAAAACATCATCCTCAATCGTCACGCCCTTATAAACAGAAACGAAGTTCTGTATCTTCACATCATCCCCTATCTCCACGTCAGCATCGATATAAGCACCCTTCCCGATGTTACAATTCCTGCCGATCTTTGCCCCCTCCCTTACATGGACAAAGTGCCATATTTGCGTCCCATCTCCTATATCCTCACTCTCCACAATCGCAGTGGGATGCTTAAAGATCATGTCGTCCACTCGTTCCCTTTATCTCTTCTACAATTTTCAAATTCAAAACCCCCTGCTCCGGTGTAATCGGAAATTGCCTGCCGTCTTTAACGCATTCGACAAAGGTTTTCAACTCCTCTTTCAGCGGTTCAACTTTGTTAACAAGCACCTTCTCAATTATGTTCTCCTGGGTATACCGGGCATTCTCTTCCCCGTACTTCTGGGGTTTTCTGTAGATATAAATATCCTGATTCATAAAGTCCCCGTCTATTGAGAATTCCTCGTCCTCGATATAGATAGACCTTATCTTCTTGCACCCGATTCTACTTGCCGATAGTGAAACAATACAGTTGTTAAACCTTCCGATTACCTTGCATAGATCATTATCCCAGAGAGAATGTAGCTCATAACCAATCCCATTCAAGAAATAGTTCCAGACCAGATCTATATCATGAATCATCAGATCCGATGCAACACACGCGTCTGTTACCCTCGATGATCCCGGGTTGTGCCTCCGTATCTCCATATATCTTGGACTCTCTATGAGTTTCTTTATCTCTTCCACAATCGGGTTGAATCGTTCTATGTGCCCCACCCCTACAACCAGATCACCATTTATAGCACTACGATCTTTTATAACCTCCAGAAGCCTTTCTCCCTCTCCCGATGTTAAACTGATAGGTTTCTCGATCAGACAATTGACCCCTCCTTCAATTGCCTTCTTCGCAATCTCAAAATGATACATGGTTGGCGCGCAGATACTCACAGCATCCACGCTCTTCAACAAAGAATCCATCGAACCGGATACCGATACTCCGTACCGCACGCCCATCCTCTTTGTTGCATCTCCATCGACATCGTAGATGTAAACGTTATCCACACCTTTCAATTCCGAATAGATGC
>JAYENE010000119.1:0-4513 GCA_034721935.1 Thermodesulfobacteriota bacterium | reverse complement strand
ACCCCTGTGAATACATGCCCTGCTCTCAGACCCCGGTGGTGTCCTGAATACTCGCCATAGCGCACCCAGGACTGCTGCCTTCCAGTCTGCCAAAACCGTCGGCTTTCCCTCGCAATCTTTCGATCATAAGTTTATCCTAATGTCCACAACTTATACATTTTTCGGGGCTCAATCACACAGCCTACATCCTTGCTCCGCCCGGCTTCGGACTCTCCTCTCGGAGCTTACCCTCGGGCGTCACTATTGACCTGCTGGCTAAGTTTTTGTCAAGCGGGATTTCGCGCTATGCGATCACCCACTGGGTAACAACATCGAATTTCATCCCGAATATCGAAAGTCCCAACGATTCGGATTTATCTGGACACGATGGTAGTTTTGTTAGTTTATTCACTACGATTCCCAAATTTTCAGCTTTTTTATTCTTTGAAAATGTTTCCTGTTGAAAGTTCGCAGCCACACGCCATTGTTAATAGCAATACTTGCAATAAAAATATCTTTTATCTCAAGGTGCTGATGCATCAATTGCAAATCTTTCCATGTATTAGCGGCTATTTTACCACATCCAAAATCAAAGGGTATGACATCCACTTCACTAAAAAGCATCTCCAGATCATTCTGATGGCGTTCTGTTTTTGCGCCAAGAAATAGTTCAAACTCTGAAATAGATGACAGAAATACATCATGTTTCTGCAACAACTTTATTAATTCCGTTGCGGACTTATCTTTACTCCTCAAATATTCAATTACTACATCTGTATCAATCAGGATATTTTCCATTGATTAATTATTTCCCTTCCACGCTCAACAGCTTTAATATCCTCTTCTGTCCATACATGCTCATTACAAATTAACTTTTGTAAATTCTTCTTTCTCTTTTTTTTTGATATTACTATTTCAATCTGTGTACCTTCCATGAAAGGCAAATTCCTTAATTCCAAATATCCTCTTTTGTATATTTTAGTTTGTAACTTATGAACTAACATTTTTCCTCCGGTAAATCATTAGGGTGCTCCTCGGAAAGACATGGGGTCATTATGTTGCGAGTTTAGTTATGTTGTGAGTTTGGATATACTTCCCTTTAAATATCAAAAATATATTTTCTTTGAATTTAATTCTTATACTTATTATCTTCTTTAATAAAAAGGGATTACAAAAACTCGCAACATAACATATTGTAATCATGTGACATTATATTTTCATTGTGCTATTTGTATCTTATAATTAGCGAATAGGAGAAAAATGGCATATGATTTACTTCTGCTTTATAAGCTCTGCTCTCTATAGAACAAGAGCAGAGCGCTCTCGTACACTTCAGGGCGTGAGACATTTGATTATTTTACTTTTTAAAAAATAAACCCTCAAAAGTATCTCAGTATGCATATACACAAGTTCGCTCAAGCATGGATTATTATGTTACTAGATTTTTCGGAAAGATCCATTGTAGGGCATAACCAGCTGTTATATAAAGAAATATGAAATTACTACAATTTCGACCTTAAATTTTGTTATTTCAATAGGTTAGGAAAACACACAACATAAGGGTCAGGTCTTCATTCGTCACACTTTTATCTTTTTTCAATCTTTGAGATTTTTCTTTCAAGCTTTTTGTTGTCTTTTCTTATTTTATCTTTAATACGCCTGCATGCCTGGGACACACCGAGGCCGAGTGCTGGTGGACGCTAGTGCTTTGGGTGTGCTATGGGACGCTGGTGCTTTTGTTGCTTTATTCAGATTTCACGGCCCCTTTTTATCGAACGAAGGACATTTGCTCGTCCTATTCCAACCTGCCCGCCAGTGCCAGGCGTTGGCAGGCGGGGATATCTCGCCACATCAGCCGCTGAATGTCCTGTCTCTTCTACTGCCAAATATGCAACCAATGACCTCGCCTCAGGACGAACATATAGGGGACATTGCCACTATTCCACTATTTGTCGAATAACTTCAGGGCGTATCATGTAATATTCTCCTCTCTCGCTCCCGCCTATGAATCTTTAAATATCTTTCAAGATCCAAGAATTGGCGCACCGTTTTTGAATACACCCCCCCCCTTGGTTGAAATCCTCTGTTCTCTTTGGTGCATTGCGAGAAATCAAGGCTAAACAAACTCTGCAAAATTTAAGGCTTAAATTTGATTGCTGTTTCAGTAACAGAAAAATAGCAAAGAGTTGCTCCATTGCTCGAAGCACTGTAGCAATATATCTCAGCATGGCCAAAACAGCCGGATTGCAATGGCCTGTTTCTGACAACTTAAGTGATACAGAAATTTATAATCTGGTGTTTAAAAACAGGTACAATAAACCTGTTAATAAAATGACAGATGTCTCCCATGGAGTATATCCACAATGAATTAAAGAAAAAAAGTGTTACTCTTCAGCTTCTCTGGTACGAACACAAACAGAATAATCCTGACGGATATCAGTTCAGTTATTTTTGTGAGCTGTACCAGAAATGGGCAAAAAACTGGATATTTCTTTAAGGCAGAGGCACATGGCAGGTGAAAAACTGTTTATTGATTATGCAGGTCAGACAGTTCCCATGCATGATCCTGAAACAGGCAAAATAACACAAACTCAGATGTTTATAGCTATCCTTAGCGCAAGTAATTACACTTTTGCTGAAGCTGCCTTATCTCAAAGTTTACCACACTGGATCAAATCCCACATACATGCTTTTGAGTTTTTTGGCGGTGTTCCGCATATCCTGGTTCCTGATAATTTAAAATCCGGCATAACTCATCCGTCAAGATAGGGTATCAGGGGGGACACTGGTTATTTGTTAACTTATCAATCAGGGGAAGAATAAGGTATAAGGGACGTTGCTACTTAACTGCATTACTTTAGCACCTCCCACATCCCTTCGTAACTGTCAATCTGTAGCCTTTTGATATATCCTTATTCGTCCAATCTCGACTACCCACAATTCTCCCTCCAAGGGCATTTGACTAATTGCGCGAAGGAACTGCTGAACCAATTTTTCAAGTAAGTCAAGACTTGGATTTCGAGGGAGTCTAATCACTACAATACCACAAGACTTATCGGGAGGAAAACGAGTTACCTCTGAGAAATCCAGGTCTAATGTGACTAAACAGCGCCGTTCCTTGCAGCATACTTCATATATACATTGATCAGATGCTCCCTGAAGTAATTCCTGACGAACTGTTTGTACATCGTGTTCAGCCTTTTCAAAGATATGTTGTGTTCTGGTACCAAAGTTTTCATCAAGTTTAAATTTCATGCCACGGCCTCTATTGGAATTTCAACATACCGTTCACGTGTCATTTCTGCTCCGTAGGCAATGGCGGCACGAATATCCTTGATTGTGAGTTGAGGGTATTCTTCCAGGACTTCCTCGGTGGTCATACCGTTGGCCAAAAAGTCGAGAATGAGCGAAACCCAAATTCTGGTACCACGAATACAAGGTTTGCCAAAACAAACATTGGGATCTATTGAAATACGTTCAAGAAGAGGATTCATAAATTAGTTACCTCCTATCTGAAAAAGGGGTCATTATATGCGGTAAGGGAACGTTTTGGGGAACGTCCATTGGATTATTGGTTTATTTTATCTGGACAGGATTAGCTGGATTTTACCCCGGTTAAATAAGCTTCGCTGTCCTTCGGAATTTAACGGGACAAGCAGGATAATTTATTATTTATTTTCATAACTTCCCTGGTGAAAGTGATGAAGAATAATCCGCCGGGGGCGAAAAAAAAGCCATAAGAAAACTACGTTGTTGACTATGTTGAATAGATGATTGTGATAGTTCCCAACTCGCAGAATTATTGGTTGTATTGACATCTCAACTTTCCAACCAGTTTTCTATCTCTAAGTCCTTTACTCTTTTGAAGTGCTTGTTGTTGTTGGTTATAAGAACCAAATCTTCAACAATGGCAGTAGATGCCATCAAAATATCGGCATCTTCGATCAGATTTCCTTCTTTCTTCAGGCAGGCATAGATTTCAGCGGCTTTTTTTATCGTATCTTTTGTAATGAATACTAATTCATTTTCCTGAATAAAATTGTCAAATCTGCACAGCTTTTCCTCATTCCCAAGGTCTTTTAGCTCTCTCAGGATTTCGTAATAAGAAATAATATTGATGGTAAGCATATCAAAAAATTCAAGATAATCTGAGACTCTCTCCTCTACTCGCGAATCATTTTTCAGAAAAGCCGTAATGATATTAGTGTCTAAAGTGCATCGTTTCATATCTCTACTTTTCTCTGCCCGAAAAGACTTCTTCTTTCAATGGATTCATCAAATCGCTTTTGTTCTTCCGCTGTTAAATCGGAAAGTAAGCCTGCGTAAGACAGAATCTTTTTCTTTGAGATCCCTTTTTCCACCTTAACTATTACACGTAGTCTACTTCCTCTATCTATCTTCAGTTTAGCGATGATTTCTTTAGGAATGGAGATGTGTCCATCTTCTAACAATGTTCCAGCATATTCTTCTTGCATGCCCGACCTCCTCTTTTACAAAAAAGCTATCATTTGGCAATCCAACAGTCAAGAACTGT
>JAYENE010000118.1:0-17177 GCA_034721935.1 Thermodesulfobacteriota bacterium | reverse complement strand
ATCGAATAATGAAATCGCTTCGCTCTGTCAGTTTATAAATTGGCAGAATACCTTATTCAAAATTCGATGTTGGACGTTCGATGTTGGACGTTCATCTTTTAAGCCCGCCCGAAGGGCGCTAAGTTCAATTGTCCGCTGCCTCAGGTTGACCAGATAATGAGTTTGTAAATTTCTGATTATATAAAATATGGATTTTGTTAATCGTTGTTGATTAAAGGTGGATTTTTGGGACAATTCTCGTACAGCCTTCCGGATAAATAATGACTGTAAAATTAGATAATGATAAACTTAAATGTATCTTTTGCGGTGGGGTTGCAGAAATCCTGGGCAGGTGATGTAATGCTCGTGTAGTCTGCAGGTCATGCGGCATGGAAACCAAAGTAGATGATTACAGAGACCAGATAGATGAATGGCTTGATCATGTGTGTGAATTCTATGCGGAGGATAACTCATGAGTCACTGCGACGAGAAATCTTAATGATTCAAGTCCGTTAAGATTTCTCACTCACGCGGCGCAAGCGCCTGCGCTGCACTTTGGTCGAAATGACAAATAACGGCAGTTATGTAAACGTCGTGTAACTACTATGAAAAGCTCAAGCATTTTGAAAATTGAGAACCTGGTAAAAAAGGGTGTAAAAATTCCAAATCCTGATAGCGTTGAGATAGGTGATGATGTAAATATTGACAGGATTTCAGAAAACAAAACCATAATTTATTCAGGTTGCAAAATCTTCGGCAGTTCAACCCTTATACTTCATGGCGCTAAGTTAGGATATGAGGGGCCGGTTACTGTTGAGAACTGTCAGGTCGGGCCGCGGGTCAACCTTAACGCAGGTTTTTTCAAGGATGCTGTATTTCTGAGCAGAGTGTCTGTTGGCTCTGGTTCTCATATAAGAAAAGGAACCATACTTGAGGAAGAATCAAGCATAGCTCACACAGTTGGTTTAAAGCAGACCATTTTATTCCCCTTTGTAACCCTGGGCAGCCTTATCAATTTTTGCGACTGTTTAATGGCCGGCGGAACAAGCCGGAAAAATCACAGCGAAGTCGGCAGCTCATACATTCATTTTAATTATACTCCCGAGCAGGACAAGGCCACTCCCTCCCTTATCGGCGATGTGCCAGGCGGCGTAATGCTGAAACAGAACCCGATATTTCTTGGAGGGCAGGGGGGTCTTATAGGCCCGTGTCGCCTGGCGTTCGGCACTGTAATAGCTGCCGGCACAATATGCAGAAAGGATGAGCTGAGGCCGCAACGTCTCATTTTCGATAAGACCGGAAAGGGTGAAAACATTGTATTTACCCCGGGCGCATATATAGGCATTAAAAGGATAGTTATAAACAACATTATATATATATCAAATCTTACAGCACTTATGCAGTGGTATATTAATGTGCGCACGCGGTTTATTTCAGATGATTTCCCAAAGCCCCTTTTTGTTGGTTTAAAAGAAAAGCTAAGTATGGCGATTGATGAACGGATAAAAAGGTTTAAAGATTTATGTGATAAAATGCAGGATGTTGCCGCATCAGACCAATACCTTGCAAATGATAAGCTATCTTCAATTGTTGTGCGGCAAAGGCATGAGCTTTATAGAATGCGGACCAGGCTGGAAGACTCTTTCGTAGAACTTCGCGATAATTCGGGTGATCAAGCTTTAAGAGATATTTTTCTTGAGAGAATAGATATTGGAATAAAAAAATGGGGCAAGGATTATATTGCTGTTATAAAGGGGCTTGAGAGCAAAGATTCAAAAACCGGAACCTTATGGCTTCAGGGTATTGTCGATCAAATAACCGTTCACATACTGAAGATTATACCTTCTTTTAAGGTGAGCTAAGAAGGCACTTTTCAAGACAAACTTTGGAAAAGGAGATACCAATATGGGCGTTACACACGTGACAGCAATGGTTCGAAATCTGGCGGAACCAGAACGTACATGGGAAGGATTATTCCTTGTAGATACGGGCGCGGTAGATTGCCTTGTTCCTGGGAAACATCTCAGGGACATCGGTTTAGCGCCAAAAGCCAAGAGGACATATGAACTCGCTGACGGAAACGAAGTCAAGATGGACATTACAATCGCTGAAATCGAATTCATGGGTGACATCGTTGGTTCGACCATCATCTTCGGCTCGGATGATGCCGAGCCCATACTGGGCGTCACTGCTCTGGAATCGGTTGGTATCGAAGTGGATCCGCGGACTCAGAGGCTTAAACGCCTGCCTGCCGCCCGGTTGAAATGATCACAGATTCTTTGTTTCAAACGGGCTTGCCCCGCCGCTGATGCCTGGGCGTTATACGTATGTCTCTTTTCTTCTCCTTTCTTTTGGTTTTTTTGCAGAAAAACCTTTTTAAAGAAAAAGCGCTTTTTTCAACCTGTTTTAGATTTTACACAATATATTTTACACTACCAACAATTGTGCCGAGCAAAAAAATTGCGAATGATGTACGTATTAGTGCCGGCAGTATTGTAATCAGAAATATAAAAAGCAAAACCATTGTTTTTGGAAATCCAGCGATTAAAATTGACAAATAGGAAGTCCGCAGGGTGGAGGGTGGTTCTGACTGGCGACGAGTGCTTTATTTAACAGACCATACTTTCCATCTGGATATTGCGGTTGCGCTTTTTTCAATATCGGAACTTATCTCTATAGGGCAGGCAACATAGGCTTGTTCGACCATATCTTCACCATCAAATTTCCTAAGCCTCTTAATTCCTCGAATATCTTTATTGCCAGGATGTTCTGTGAGTTTACATTATCCCTAACTTTACATTTCTGTTTTTTTCAGATACCCTACAGTTTAAAACATGGTTACTATGTTGAGCTTTTTGAGGAGTTACATCAAACTTATAACCGAAAATACAAAAAGGATTGGACGTGGGCAAACTATTCGGTACCGACGGCATAAGAGGCAAAGCCAATGAATATCCGATAACACCTGAAACAGCCGTAGCTGTCGGCAGGGCAATCGCATCATTTTTTAAGAAAGAAACAGGTGTATCCAATATAATCATTGGAAAGGATACCAGGATATCCGGGTATATGCTGGAATATGCGTTAGTTTCCGGAATCTGTTCAATGGGTGTGGATGCATTTCTTGCCAGTGTCCTGCCGACTCCAGGCATAGCTTTTTTAACCAGCTCAACCGATGCGGTTGCCGGAGTTGTGATATCTGCATCCCATAACCCATTTTATGATAATGGGATAAAGATATTTAAAGGAGACGGCTTCAAGCTTTCAGACAAAGAAGATGAGGAAATCGAAAGGCTTGTGCCTGGGGATGAAACGATTTCAATGTCAAAGGTGATACATGATACAGGCAATGTTTATAAAATAGATGATGCCTTGCAAAGCTACTGCGCTTTTCTTAAAAGCACAATTACACAGGACAACCCATTCAAAGGAATTAAGATCGTTATCGATTGCTCAAATGGCGCTACATACCGTGTTGCCCCCAAATTATTTGCAGACCTGGGCGCGGACGTAAAATCTATTTTCATCAATCCTGATGGAAAAAATATAAATGATAATTGCGGGTCCCAGCATCCTGAAAATCTATCTAAAAAGGTTGTTGAAAAAAGGGCTGATATCGGACTTGCCTTTGACGGAGACGGTGACAGGCTTATAGCAGTTGATGAAAAAGGAAATGTTTTAACCGGCGATCAGATACTTTTCATCTGTGCAATGGTAATGAAGCAAAAAGGGATACTTAAAAATAATCTGGTTGTAAGTACTGTTATGAGCAATATCGGGCTTAAGTTTGCTTTAAAAGATATGGGCATAGAGCATATTGCGACAGATGTAGGGGACCGTTATGTTGCGGAAAAGATGATTTCATCCAAAGCTGTTTTAGGGGGCGAAGAATCAGGTCATATAATCTTTTTAGATCATCATACAACAGGTGATGGGCTTCTTGCCGCTATAAGACTGATCGAAGCTGTTAAAATAAAATCAAAACCAATTTCAAAGCTCGGCAAAAGCATGACTCTATTTCCACAGGTTCTGATTAATGTCAAAGTAAAGAGCAAGCCTGATATTCAATCGATCCCTGTTATCAAAGAGGCGATAAAATCGGTTGAAACAAGCCTGGGCAAAAAGGGCAGGGCGCTTGTTCGTTATTCAGGCACCCAGCCCCTTTGCAGAATAATGGTTGAGGGGCCGAGCATCAATGAAACCAGCATGTACTGTAAGCAAATAGCAGATATAGTATACGAGTGCCTAAAGTGAGCTAAAATGCCTAAAGTGCCTAAAGTTAATGAGTCGCTTTGCTCCATCTTTTTATATAAAATTAGCAGCTCCAAAGGCGCATTCCTTAACTTTAGGCACTTTAATATACTTTAGCTCACTTTAGGCACTTTTCGTAACTATCTCCTGTCGCCTAATATTCTTAGCAGCATAAGAAACAGGTTGATAAAGTCTAAATATAATGTAAGGGCGCCCATAATCGCCCCTTTTCTGACGACTCCTGCCTCAAGACCGGCTGGTTGTGTAACGGCCATACGTTTTAGTTTTTGTGTGTCATACGCGGTTAAACCGACGAAAACAAAGACACCTATATAGCTGATGATCAGGCTCATGCCTGAGCTTTGGATAAACATGTTAACAACAGATGCTATGATAATTCCGATAAGCCCCATGGCCATGAAACCGCCAAGCGAAGTAAGATCACGTTTTGTAACCATACCGTATATGCTGCATGAAACAAATGTTGCAGCGCAGATAAAAAATGTCGATGTAATAGATGAACTGGTATAAACAAGGAATATAAAGGACAGGGTAGCCCCGTTTAATGCCGCATAGAGTATAAACAGAGCGGTCGCTGTTGAGGCCTGGATTTTTTGCACCCTTGCGCTTAAATAAAAAACAAGCCCTAATTCGCCGATTATCAGCCCAAAAAACAAAACCTGATTTCCATAAATAAGCTTTATCATACTTGGGCTGTTTGAAACATAAAACGCGATAAAACCTGTAAGACCCAGCCCAATAGCCATCCAGTTATACACACTGCGAATAAACTCGTTGACTATAACCTGAGTTTGTGTCTTTTCCATAGATACAGACCGCATTATTACCTCCCCGCCATGCTCGCGCACTGTCGCGGCAGGCTGATTGTGTTAAGTGTTAGGTGTTAAGTGCTTGATAAAACAGACAATTGCTTTAACTTAACACGTTTAGTAAATACGATATCAATATTGATGAACTCGTAAAAAGTTTCCTAAACCCGCCAAAGATGTTCCACTTGTCATTTCGAGCGAAGCGAGAAATCTTTGGTCTGTAACGCATTGAAAATATAAAATTTCTCCCTGCGGCCTGCCCGCCAGTGCCAGGCATTGGCAGGCGGGTCAAAATGACATACTGGCTAAATCCGGCTTTCGCCGGAGTGACAGAATGGGGACTTTTTACGAGTTCATCAATATTAATACATATTATAACACAACTTGATATTATTTCAAGATAGATGGCGCCGTAAAAAGTGAAAAAACCACAACCTAATACTTAACACCTGATAAAAATAATGAAACCTGAACAATTATATCAAAACCTGGTAGAGATTGCCGAGAAACTAAATGTTAAAGTATCGGAAAAGAATTTTCGTAAAACAAGCATAAATATTCAAAGCGGATTCTGCAAGGTTAAAAACAAAAATCTTTTTATGATTGATAAACACCTGCCTGTTTTTAAAAAAAATATAATTCTGGCGAACTTTTTAAATAAAATGCCGCTTGAAAATATTTATATAATGCCTGTGGCACGCGATTTTATAAACAAGCATAGAGAAACCAGAAAGACCGAAAGGGAACATAGTTTTGCGGATTAAACGGGTTTTGATCAAGAGTTGGCCTGATTCTACGCATAAGTTTACATAATATATCTTATCAGACATTATGAAAAAGTCAGAGGTCGGAAGTCAGATTTAAAATAACTCGATAGTATAGGAATTTCCATTTTATGGTCAATTTTATCAATGGGTTGGAGGCTATCAGCACAATGTAGGGGCGAATCTTGTATTCGCCCTAATCAGGGCGATCACAAGGATCGCCCCTACGAAACAACAATACAATTACAGCCTAAAAGCTCGCCCGAATAACAAATAATAAATCACAAATTGTTTGGTCGAATGGTCGAGTGGAAAAATGGTCAAGTTGTTAACCACTCGACTAATTTCCTACTCGACTAATCCCCTTTTGGGCCATTGAATATTGAAATTTGCCTGCCTGTGCGTGTCCGCACCTGTCTGCGTGCAACGCACAGGCAGGCGCAGACAGGGGATTTATTTGTAATTTGATGCTTAAAATTTGGGATTTTATAAGTTCAAGAGCGGGTGCTGGACGTTCAATCTTTCAAATGTGTTTATAGTTATTGAATGATTCCTCAAGCTGTGATAGATATAAATTTATTGGAATGATAATGTTTTCTTTCTTTGCGCCTTGGCGCCTTTGCGTGAGGTTACAGTGAATTCTAATAACGGGAAAATACAACAACGGATATATACTGTATCCGAACTGACCTTTTCTGTTAAATCGTTGCTTGAAGAAAAGTTTCCGTTTGTCTGGATTTCCGGAGAAATTTCGAATTTTCGCAAGCCGGTTTCCGGGCATTTTTATTTTACATTAAAAGATGAAAATGCTCAGATAAATGCAGTAATGTTTCGTGGCCAGAACCGGAATTTGAAATTTAATGCCAAAGATGGGTTAAGCGTAGTAGGATTGGGCAGGATAAGTGTTTATGAACCTCGTGGCAACTATCAGATAATCTTTGAACACTTAGAACCAATAGGCATAGGCGCGCTGCAAATTTCTTTTGAACAGCTCAAAGCCAAACTTTCCAAACAAGGGCTTTTTGATGAAAAATATAAGAAACCCCTACCCTTTTTACCTAAAAAAATCAGCATCATAACCTCTCCTACAGGTTCGGTTGTTTATGATATCCTGAAAATAATTTACGCACGCTTTCCAAACCTTCATGTTGAAATCATACCGGTTAAGGTTCAGGGAAATGGAGCTGAAAGGGAAATTGCATCAGCCTTTGAATTGTTGAATCTTAGAGCAGATACCAGGGACAGAGCCGATGTATCCATCCTGGCGAGAGGCGGCGGATCTATAGAGGATCTTGCGGCATTTAATTCAGAAACAGTTGCCAGGGCTGTTTTTGCCTCAAAGATTCCAGTTATTTCGGCTATCGGACATGAGACCGATTTTACAATTTCCGACTTTGTTGCCGACCTCCGAGCCCCTACCCCATCTGCTGCCGCAGAACTAACGGTTAAAAAAAAGGATGATCTTGTGCGTAGATGCATTGAAATCACAAGGTTATTAACGTCCTGTTTCTTCAATAAGATTGAGCGTTTTCGCACACAAATAAATGAAACATCAAAACGGCTGATTGATCCAAAGAAAAAAATTCAGGACCTCAGGCTTAGAATAGACGACCTAACCTCCCGGCTTATCAGGCTATTTGAAAACAGTTTACGATTGAGACGGGAACGACTTGTTTGGCGTGTCAACAGTCTGCAGGCAAATAATCCATTAATACAGATAAGAAAAATTAATGAAAAACTTCAACAAAACAATGATAACCTTTTAATTTATATAAAAATATATTTGGACGATAAATATTCTATACTTCGAGAACTTACAGCCAGGCTTAATGCTTTAAGCCCTCTTTCAATCCTGGCTCGTGGTTATAGCATCACCAGGACTATTCCGGATGCAGTTGTTGTCATGGATGCAAAAAAGACAACCAAGGGGCAGGACCTTGAAGTAATAGTTGAAAAAGGTTCTTTAATATGCCGTGTAAAAAGGATATTGGATAATGGCTAAACTGACATTTGAAAACTCTATGAAACAGCTTGAACAGATAGTTCAAGAACTTGAATCCGGTGATTTGCCTCTTGAGAAGGCTATAAAAAAATTTGAAGAAGGGATCAGGCTGACAAAGTTCTGTTCCGAAAAACTGGATGAAACAGAAAAAAGAATCACGATCTTACTGCGAGATCAAGAAGGAAATATTTCCGAAAAACCGTTTATTGCTGACAAGGAGGCTGTCCGAGAATAGGTTTTTTTATGTCATTTCGACCGGAGGGAGAAATCTAAAACCGAAGTGTTTTCAATACAATAAAATTTCTCGCGGAGTTTATGCTGAGCGAAGCGTAGTACTCGAAATGACAGTTTGACCTATTTTCGGACAGACACTAATTAAGACAGACACTAATTAAAAGGAGCTGCTATGACAAAGGAAAGAAAAAAAATAATCACATATCTTGTTGTCGTAATCATGTTATTTGGCACTGGGTTTGGTCTGGGATATTATTTATGGGGCGTGGATAGAGAACAAAAGCCTGATTATAAAAAATATCTTTCAAAAACAATTGATTATATAGCCAACATAGAAAAAGATAATCAAGGCTTTATCAAACAGATAAAAGGGTTAAAGAGTGAGGTCGCTGTCATAAATAAGGATGTGAAGAATGCCCAAAGCCGGTCTGACGCTCAATCCAAAAGCCTTCAGACCAGGATAGCATCTCTTGAGAAGGAAAAATCCCGGCTCCAGTCATTGCTTGACAAAAATCAAGATCTTGCCAAAGAAAATAAGCAATTGCAGACAAAAATCGATTCATTGCTTGACAAAAATCAAGATCTTGCCAAAGAAAATAAGCAATTGCAGACAAAAATCGATTCATTATTTTGTTGCAATCAAGATCTTATCAAAGAAAAGGAACAATTGCAGACAAAAATCGATCAGCTCATAAATGAACTCAATACGGTTAAACAAAAGATTGTTGAAGTTCAATCCCCTGTCAGCAAAGAAAAAGAGCCTGGTGAACAAGAAATTCAATCCCCTGTCAGCAAAGAAAAAGAGCCTGGTGAACAAGAAATTCAATCCCCTGTCAGCAAAGAAAAAGAGCCTGGTGAACAAGAAATTGAATCCCCTGTTAGTAAAGAAAAAGGGCCTGGTGAACAAGAAATTGAATCCCCTGTTAGTAAAGAAAAAGGGCGCTTAGAGGAAAAAGGTCATCAATCCAAAAGGTTGCCTGATTAGTTTATGTAGCTAAGGGAAGAGAAAATAGGAAAGGGGAATTAAGGGATTAGGAATTTAGGAATGGTGGAAACAGGTCTGTCAATTAGCCTCTTTCCTAATCAACTGCGTTTTTTTGCGGTTCAAAATTGATGAACTCGTAAAAAGTCCCAAAAACGTCATGCCGGACCCCGTATCCGGTACGGGGCAAGCCCGATCCGGCATCCAGAACATATTGAAATTACTGGATAGCGCTAAAGCTTCACTACGTGCCCGGCTTTCGCCGGAATGACGAAAAATGGTGTTTTTCGACTTTTTACGAGTTCATCAAAATTAAAAACTCAAAATTATACTTTTATGTTTGACCTAAGCTCATATCTTGTTTTGAAAAGTAACTATATAAACAATGCACTTAATGATATACTGCAAGATACGTTAAGTTCGAGCAGGATTGTATCTGCCATGAAATATTCTCTTATGGCGGGCGGGAAGCGGATCAGGCCTGTTTTGTGCATTGCGGCCGCCGAAGCTGTTAATGGTAAAGCAGATGAGGTTTTGCCGGCCGCCTGTGCCATTGAGATGATTCACACCTATTCGTTAATCCACGATGATCTTCCTGCTATTGATAACGATGGTTTTAGAAGGGGCAAGCCAACCTGCCATGTTGCATTTGATGAGGCTACAGCAATTCTTGCAGGCGATGCCCTCCTTACATTGGCATTTCAGATACTTTCGTCAATCGAGTTAAAAAATGAAATTTATGCCTCAAAATGGCTGAGCGTTATTCATGCGATTTCACGTGCAGCCGGGTATCAGGGGATGATTGAAGGACAGATGAGGGATATTGCCTCTGAAGGGATTACGCTGACCTTGAATGAACTTGAAGAAATGCATTCCTTAAAGACAGGGGCTATTATTGAAGCATCAATATATTGCGGAGCTATTATTGGAAACGGTGGTATCAAGCAGATGAAACAGTTAGGGATTTATGCAAAAAATATCGGGCTTGCCTTTCAGGTCACAGACGATATCCTTAATGTCGAAGGTGATTCAGATGTAATGGGAAAGGCTGTCGGCACTGATAAAAACCGTAAAAAAGGCACCTACCCTTCTATTATGGGAATAAATAAATCCAGAGAATTTGCTGAAAAACTTGCAGGCAATGCATTGCAGTCATTAGATGGTTTTGACAAAAGGTCTGATCCGCTTCGCGCTATTGCCAGCTACATTATTGAAAGGAAACGATGATGCATAGGCACAGAGGCACAAAGGCACAAAGAAAAATGAAAACATAAAGTTAAGCAGCAAATAGGCAAGACAACTTTGTGCCTTTGTGCCTATTAACCTGAGTAGAGTTACAGACCGTTATAAACTTGATAGTATAGGAATTTCCATTTTATGGTCAATTTTATCAATGGGTTAGAGGCTATCAGCACAATGTAGGGGCGAATCTTGTATTCGCCCTAATCAGGGCGATCACAAGGATCGCCCCTACGAAACAACAATACAATTACGGCCTAAAAGTCCGCCCGAAGGGCGCTAATTTAATAAAATTAGAAAAACCGTAATTTTATACTTTCTACGAGATCATCAAACGATAGAGAAGAAAATATGAGCTTTCTTGATAATATTAATTCACCCGCAGATTTAAAGCAGATTTCGCGATCCGATCTACCGGCTCTTGCAGCGGAAATTCGAAAGGTTATAGTCGATGTGGTGTCCAAAAACGGCGGCCATCTGGCTTCAAGCCTCGGCGCTGTTGAGCTTGCAATCGCCATCCACTATGTTTTTAATACCCCTGATGATAAAATTGTATGGGATGTCGGGCACCAGGCATACGCCCACAAGCTGCTTACAGGACGCAGGGAACAATTCCATACACTCCGGCAACACAACGGCATCAGCGGTTTTACCCGCATAAGTGAAAGCCCTTACGATGCCTTTACAACCGGCCACAGCAGCACATCTATATCCGCGGGTCTTGGTATATCCTGCGCCAAGCGTTTAAAAAAAGAAACATCCAGGGTAGTTGCCGTTATAGGAGACGGTTCCATGACCGCAGGGCTTGCCTATGAAGGACTTAACCAGGCAGGAGACATTCATAAAAATTTCCTCGTTATATTAAATGACAATGATATGTCTATTGCTCCCAATGTGGGCGCCCTGTCCTCACGATTAAGCCGGACATTTTCAGCAAAATATCTGCAGGATTTAAGAAAGGAGCTTGGAGCTTTTCTTAAATCAATGCCGAAAATCGGAGAGGATGTTTATCAGTTCGCAAAACGTTCAAAAGAATCCTTTAAGACCTTTATTACGCCGGGAATACTGTTTGAGGCATTCAACTTTGAATACTTTGGCCCGATAAAGGGGCATAAACTGGATCATCTTATTGATATACTGAATAATATTAAAAATATTGACGAGCCTGTTCTCCTTCATGTCATAACTAAGAAGGGAAAGGGATACCCTCCTGCCGAGAAGAATCCTGTTTATTTTCATGGCATTGGATCCTTTGATGCTAAAACCGGAAACTGTATTGGTAAAAACAAATCTGTTCCGACCTATACTGAAGTTTTTGGCGAAATAATGGTGAAATTAGCCGGAGAGGATAAAAGGATTATCGCGGTTACTGCGGCAATGCCTGAAGGCACAGGGCTTGTTAAGTTTGCAGGGGCTTATCCTGACCGGTTTTTTGATGTTGGGATAGCTGAGCAGCATGGTGTAACATTTGCCGCGGGAATGGCTGCCGAGGGTTTGAGGCCGGTTGTAGCAATCTACTCTACCTTTCTGCAGCGCGCGTATGATCAGGTGCTCCACGATGTGTGCATTGAAGCCCTTCCCGTAGTTTTTGCGCTTGATAGAGGGGGCGTTGTTGGTGAAGATGGCCCGACCCATCATGGACTGTTCGATTTTTCTTATCTTAGAAGTCTTCCAAACATGGTGGTTATGGCGCCAAAGGATGAAAATGAACTTTGCCGGATGTTAGTTACCGCCCTTGCCCATAATGGACCTGTAGCATTTCGATATCCACGGGGAAGAGGCCCGGGCGTAAAAATAGAGAAGGATATTGCTTCCATACCTGTTGGGAAAGGGGAAGTTCTAAAAAAGGGGGATGATGTTCTTATCCTGGCTATTGGCAGTTCTGTTGGCGAAGCCCTTTCAGCACATTCAATATTGGCCGGACAGGATATAAATGCAACAATTGTAAATTGCCGCTTTGTGAAGCCGATCGATGTTGATTTGATATGTTCTCTAACAAAAAAGATACCGCGCATTATAACCGTTGAAGAAAATGTTCGTCAGGGAGGATTTGGAAGCGCGGTTCTGGAATGTTTAAACGATGAAGGTATCACAGGTTTTTGCCTTGAACGTATCGGCATACCCGATACCTTTGTTGAACATGGCCCCCAGGACTTTTTCAGAAAAAAATACCAGATAGACGCATCTGCAATAGTTGAAGCAGCCAATAAACTTCTAAACCACCAACGAGTAACAAGCAGAAGTTGGGAAGGTGAGAAGGTTAGAGGATTAGACAGAAACGAGCAACAAGCAACCAGTAACGAGTAATCAATGCCGCCCAAAAAAAGACTTGACCTGATAATTGTGGAAAAAAGACTGGCGCCAAGCCGGCAACGCGGACGTGCCCTGATTATGTCCGGGAAGGTTCTGGTAAATAATCGCCCGGTGGATAAGCCGGGCGCTATTATTTCACAAGATGATGAAATAACTGTTAAAGGACAGGATATCCCCTATGTAAGCAGAGGGGGCCTTAAACTTGAAGAGGCTTTGCATGCTTTTAAAATAGATGTTAAAAATCTTGTCTGTCTTGATGTAGGGGCATCAACCGGCGGATTTACAGACTGTTTATTGCAGCATGGAGCGGCTTGTGTGTATGCCGTTGATGTCGGATATGGACAATTGGCCTGGAAGCTTCGGCAGGATCCGCGCGTCGTGGTTATTGAACGGACAAATATCCGGCACATGCCCGCTGAAATAATTCCCCAACCTGTTGATCTTATTACAATAGATGTTTCATTTATTTCCTTAAAAATAGTTGTTCCAGCAGTAATTAAGTTTATGAAAAAGGCAGGCATTATCCTTGCCCTGATAAAACCCCAGTTTGAAGTCGGCAAGGGAAAGGTTGGGAAGGGAGGCGTGGTTCGTGACAAAAAACTGCATGCTGAAGTGATAAAGGATCTTTCAGATTTTTTTATCAAAACAGGTTTTTCCTGCAAATCTGTCATGCCATCTTCAATACTTGGCCCTAAAGGGAACAGGGAATTTATGATCGCATTGGAACCACTTTATAACTCTTGATTTTCTTTTATTATAATTTTTTAATTCTACCGGAGAGGAGTTTAAATGATCGACATGACCGAAAACTTAAGAAATATCGCTTTTGTATCACATGGTGGCGCTGGAAAAACATCTCTGGCTGAGGTTATGCTCTTTAATGCGGGCGTTATCAACAGGATTGGACGGGTTGAAGACGGCAATACAGTTATGGATTTTGAGCCTGAAGAGCTTAAACGCAATACAAGTATCAGCGCTGGATTCCACCAATTCAAATGGGGACAGCAGGTTATTTCCCTTATAGATACACCGGGAGATCAAAATTTCTTTTCAGATACCAAAAGCTGCATGCAGGCTGCCGATGGAATTGCTGTTCTGATTGATGCCGTTGATGGCGTCAAGGTGCAGACCGAGATGGCATGGGATTTTGCCGAAGAATTCAACCTGCCCTGCATAATTTTTATAAATAAAATGGACAGGGAACGGGCCGATTTTTTCCGAACTTTTAAAGATGCGGCAGAGTGTTTTAAACCAAAACCGATCATATTGCAGCTTCCGATAGGAACTGAAGCAGATTTTAAAGGGGTTGTGGATCTTATCACCAGGAAAGCATATATCTATGATGCTGACGGAAAGGCAAAAGAAGGCGATATTCCTTCTGATATGCAGGAGATGGTAGAAAAAGAGAGGGAAGCCCTGGTTGAAAATATTGCCGAGACAGATGATGATTTACTTGAAAGGTATCTTGACGGAGAAACTCTGTCCGATGACGATATCCTAACAGGTTTAAAAAAAGGTGTATTATCGCGAGGAATTGTGCCTGTTATTTGCGGATCGGCTATAAATAATATCGGCATCGATTTATTATCCGATACAATTGTTAAATGCATGCCTTCACCTGTTGATAGAGGCGTTATAACAGGCACAGATCCTGAAGGGAAAAATGAAATCAAGCAAAGTCCGGATCCGAATGCCCCATTTTCAGGTTTTGTTTTTAAAACCGTGGCAGACCCGTATGCGGGCCGGCTATCGATCTTCAGAGTTGTTTCAGGAACTCTGGGAAGTGACGGAACCTTTTATAATGCAAATAAAAACTCAAAGGAACGCTTCACCCAGTTGTTAAGGCTTGCAGGAAAAGAACAGAAACCAATAACAGAGGCTGGGCCGGGTTCTATTGTTGCTGTTGCAAAACTTAAAGATACAACCACGGGCGATACCCTTTGTGATGAGGCCAATAAGATTAAATTCAAATGCGCCGACCCTCTTCCTCCGGTTATCTCTTTTGCTATTGAGCCAAAATCAAAGGAGGATGAAGACAAAATATTTACCTCTCTCTCCAAGCTTCTCGAAGAGGATATTGCTCTGAAGCTTACACGGAATTCTGAAACAAAGGAGATTCTTCTGTCAGGAAGGGGGCAAGTTCATATCGAGACTGTTGCTGAGAAGCTCAAAAGGAAGTTCAATGTTAAAGTGAATCTCAACACCCCTAAGGTTCCATATAAAGAAACAATCAGGAAAAAGGTCAGGGTTCAGGGGAAACATAAAAAACAATCAGGAGGCCACGGCCAGTATGGTGACTGCTGGATTCAGATAGAGCCGCTTCCCAGGGGAAAAGGTTTTGAGTTTGTCAATTCAATTGTAGGAGGCTCAATTCCAAAGACTTACATTCCAGCGGTTGAAAAAGGGATTGTGGAAGCGGCACACAAGGGTGTGCTTCTCGGGTTTCCCTGCGTGGATTTCAAAGCTATACTTGATGACGGCTCCTATCATGCTGTTGACTCTTCTGAAATGGCATTTAAGATTGCCGGTTCTATTGCCTTTAAAAAAGCTGTTGAAGCGGCCAAGCCTGTTTTGCTGGAACCTGTCATGAAAGTTTCCATCACAACACCTGATGAATATATGGGCGACATTATGGGAGATCTTAACAGCAGGCGCGGCAGAGTTCTGGGTATGGAGAACAAGGGTAAAAATCAGATTATCAATGCAACCGTGCCGATGGCTGAATTTCTTACCTATGCTCCTGATATCAAATCGATGACAGGCGGTCGCGGCATGTTTTCCATGGAGTTTTCTCATTATGATGAGGTTCCAGCGCAGATATCACAAAAGCTTATCGAGGAGATAAAGAAGAGTAAAGAGTAAAAAAAGTGCCTAAAGTGAGCTAAAGTTATCCGCCAAAGGGCTCTGGCGGACTGGCACTGCTAATTTTAACTTTTACATAATAAATTAACGCCCTATCGGGCGAGCTTTTAGGCTGTAATTGTATTGTTGTTTCGTAGGGGCGATCCTTGTGATCGCCCTGATTAGGGCGAATACAAGATTCGCCCCTACATTGTGCTGATAGCCTCCAACCCATGAAACCTTGACCCATCCCTACTATACGAGCCCTTAGTGCCAAAGCAGGCTTTAAAATAGACAGAATACCTTAACTTTAGGCACTTTAATATACTTTAGGCGCTTTAGCTCACTTCAAAGATATCCAGCCCGCAATGCCGCATAGCGCTCTCATCCAGCATTAGAGGCAGGCCTCCACGGTCAGATGGGATAAATCCAAGAGACTTTTTCCACACCTCGTCATCTTCCATGCAAAAATAGACAAGAACATTCGGGGCTGCTTCCTTTATCCAGGATACCATCTTTTGACAAAGATCAATACGAAGCGGTTTAAAATAGCGCATCTTATTGTCAAGGCCGGATATAAATTCCCCATATATTATTTTTGAACCAGGAAACCGTTTCTGAATAACCGGTTTTAAGGCCGGCATAAATCTAAAAGTGCCAAGGCTTATCCATACGATATTTTCAGGAGATACTGTGGAAAAAAGCTGGATAACCACCTGCCTGTAATCCTCTTCACAACCATCATAAATAATCATTGGATCAAAATGAAAGGCCAGCGGATATCCCCATGACTCGCATTTTGCGGCTGCATTCAGTCTTTCGGAAAGAGAGGTTGTGTGACGCTCTTCATTGCTGATAATTGCATTTGTGTTAAGTGACCACGAAACTATTGTCTTGTGATTATGATCGAGATTTTCCAGCCTTTCAATTGCAATTGTTTTGGTCTTTAGCTCTAACACGGCAGATGACTGGCCGGCAAATTTAGGAACAAGCAGACTTGACAGGTCAGTCCACCTTTCCCAGATCATGCTATCTGTGAACTCTCCGGTCCCTACCCTTCTCACCATCTTTTTTTGAAACAGGCTGTCCAATTCTGGCAGCATATCATCATGGTTAACAAAATACTGAAGAGCAGGTGGATGAAAATATGACTGGAGTATGCAGTACGAACAGTCCATAGTGCAGAAGGCGCCGATGTGCAGTATCTTATAGCCGCAACAGGTATAATAGCGGGTTCCGGGACATGGCCTGATAAAAGCGCCCTTATTTTTTGTAAGGAAAAGAATCTCTTTCCCCTTTTTAACAGGATCGTCTGCTGATGAGACCAACCCAAAGAATTCACGCGCATCCTGAATTGTTTCAGACGGCAGATTAAGACGCGATTGAATGGAAACAACCTCTGGTAAATCAGCGACCTCCTGATCTATATAAAGTTTTAAAAGCGGCATAAATTTATTCTATCAGAAAATTACAAACTCAAAAAGTAACCTGCCAACAACCTGATGTGGCGGGCAGTTAAATTTAAAACGGCTGACTGTTTGAGCATGTTAGTGAGCGTTAAGAAATAACGACGACCAAATAAAGTTTTCTATGAGTCAGATAATGTCGGCTTTAGCAAGCTTTTTATAAAATGATTGCTCTAAGTTATTTCTTTACGCTCACTTACATGCGAGTTTCAGCCGTTCTTAAATTTAATTGTCCGCTGCCTCAGGTTGACCAGATAATGAGTTTGTAAATTTCTG
>JAYENE010000117.1:0-4548 GCA_034721935.1 Thermodesulfobacteriota bacterium | reverse complement strand
GGGTATTGTTTTTAGTAAATCAATACAGCTTCCATGATGCAATACTGCTTGTTGATTTATATCAAATTTAGTCTCAATATTTACATGTTTTAACATTACATATTATCCTTTTTTTCATCCGTCTAATCGCGGTGCTGACCGGCACCGTGGGCCGTGCAAGCAAACGCAGTTTGATTGTGCGGTTCACGGTGTCCGGTCAAGTACCTTGTTCTGGCGCGTAGCGCCGGGACAAGGTACTGACGAAGTCAGCACCGCGATTCTCGGCGGCGCAGCCGCCGAGAACAAGTGATTATACGGATCTGGATATCATCACCTTTGTAATGTTATCCGTCAAAATACGCAACTTCTCGTCGCACTACAAATACATTAAGAATACCAAACGAAATTCGGACTTTTCAAAACCTTTGATAGCTTGCCAACCGCGCAAATCATAAATCAAACAATTCTCATGTGGATTATATTTGCATATCACAAATTTTAAAGTGTTTCAATTTGTTACGTGCATAGCAGATATCTTCAATTTTGAGGCACCCAGAGCTGCGCGTCTCAATTGAAAATTTCTGTTATCTTAGATGTGATGTTATGTGAACTTCAATATAATGGAGTATATCCTAAATTTCTTATTTTTTGTTTTACCTGATCGGCAATCCCATCTTTGTTGCCATTTATTCTTAGATAATTATTATAGTCACCCGCAACTTTTCTGCTTTGCCCTAATTTCTTATAAACAACAGCACGGAAGTAATAGGCTTTAGCGTCTCCCGGATTCAATTCAATTGCTTTGTTATAATTTGATATAGCTCGATTATAATTGCCTTTTTTCCTCCAGGCGTTCCCTCGGTTGCCATAAGCATCAGCGTCTCCTGGGTTTAATTCTAGGCTATTTAATTTGAGTGATAGCTGTAATACATGATATCTTGCCTTAATCGTGCCCCCCCCTAAAAACCTGCTATTTCCAATCATGCGGAGCCACGAAAGGTGTTTGTGGAGGATGGGGGAGAAAAACCCCCGGCTACCCGATTCGGCGACTTCCTCGACAAAATACCGGCATGATATCTACCTCAGATACCAGCCGTTTCTCTGTCGTAAAAGAGTACCAAAGCGATTATGCGCCCGCCGACATCAGTGCCCGCTCTGCAACTTCCGGAAGCTCGATAGATGCAAACATTGACGCAGGGTATAGATAGCCGTCAGGCTCTGACTTGTCCTCATCAATGACGCGGAACATATTGTGCGACTCCGCTTCTGCATCTGGCAACGTACGGTATACTTTGCCCAGAAGCAGGCTTGCCGGATTGGTGTCGTTGTTGATACAAATTACAAAATTACTCATCGAATCACTCTCTTGATTTTGAAATCTTTACGGCCTGTGCCGTGCGCCTCAAACCAATGTATCTCGGCTTCATAAATTGTAGCATCTGCTAATTTCACAGTTCCTATGCCCTTCATCTTCTGCCAGCGGCCCTTGCCGTAAGTGCGCTCCAGATAGCGCAGGATGTACACTCCTCGGCCTTCTGCGATTGTCTCGATGTCGCTAATCTCGCCGAGTATCTCAAATTGTATCATCATCCAACACCGCTAACGTCTGCAACTCTATCCATGGTGTATTCCGATCTTGTTCTCTTCAGATCCAGGATGGGCCGATTTCTTATCTGTTATTGCACAAGATTTGGGATTTGTAAAGTTTCTTGCATTATTTAACCACACGGCTTTCTTGCAAAAAATCCTTTACACAAAAAACAGTGTTGGTATATATAGTTGATAACTGTTCACCAGAAATTTACAAACTCAAAAAGTAACCTGCCAACAACCTGATGTGGCGGGCAGTTCAATTTAAAACGGCTGACTGTTTGAGCATGTTAGTGAGCGTTAAGAAATAACGACGATCAAATAAAATTTTCTATGAGTCGAATAATGTCGGCTTTAGCAAGCTTTTTATAAAAGGATTGCTCTAAGTTATTTCTTTACGCTCACTTATGTGCGAGTTTCAGCCGTTCTTAAATTTAATTGTCCGCTGCCTCAGGTTGACCAGATAATGAGTTTGTAAATTTCTGTATCTAAAATTCAGAGGAAATATAATGCACAAACTATTAACCGAAAACCCTGGCCAAAAAATGTTGCTCCTTGGGAATGAAGCAATTGCACGCGGCGCAATCGAGGCGGGTATTGCTGTTGCTACTACATATCCGGGCACGCCGTCTTCCGAAATTTCTTTGAACCTTTTCCAGATGTCCAGGGAAAGCGATCTTTATTTTGAATATAGCGTCAATGAAAAAATTGCCCTTGAAGTAGCGGCTGCTACCGCAAATTCCGGGGTTCGCAGCATGTGCGTAATGAAGCATGTAGGAATGAATGTGGCTTCAGATGCTCTTATGACCCTTGCTTACATCGGAGTAAAAGCAGGGCTGGTTATTATTACAGCAGATGACCCATTCATGTTTTCCAGCCAGAACGAACAGGACAACCGCTATTATGCCGCTCTTTCAGGACTCCCCCTTCTCGAACCATCTTCGGTTGAAGAAGCAAAAGACATGATCGGCTATGCATTTGATCTTTCTGAAGAGTTGCAGGAACCGGTTGTATTCAGGACAACAACCAGGCTAAACCATGCAACAGAAGTCGTGGCTTTGGGTAAAATCAAAAAAGGAAAAACAAAGGGCGACTTTAAAAAGGATCCGTTTAATTATGTTACGGTTCCTGCTGTAGCGAGAAAGCTGCATGCCAAACTGCTTGACAATATTGCTCGCTCTGAAAAAATCTCTGAAACAAACGAATATAATTTTATAACCGGAAGTGGTGATTTGGGAATTATCTGCAACGGAGTAAGCTATAATTATGTATATGATGCTGTAACAGACCTGAATATTGGAGACAGGGTTAAAATACTTCGCATCGGTTTTTCACATCCAATGCCGGCTAATCTGATAAAAGATTTCTTAAAAGAATGTAAAAAGGCTCTGATTGTAGAGGAGGGTGAGCCTTATATGGAAGAAAGCGTAAAGGCCTTTGCTCAGGAAGATGGATTAACCCTGCCCATAAACGGCAAGGGAAAGGATCTTTTTTCACGTCTTTACGAGTTTAACCCCGGGCTTGTAAGGCAATGCCTGGCAAAATATTTTGATATCCCCTATACACTGCCAAAGACTGTCGATTTTTCCGATATCCCGGCCGATATCCCGGCCGATATCCCGGAAATTCCGCAGAGGCCTCCTAATCTTTGCGCAGGCTGCTCACACAGGGCCACCTATTATGCGGTTAAAAAGGCGGCAGAAGGAATGGATACTATCTACCCGACAGATATCGGGTGCTACACTCTTGGCTTGCTGCCCCCTCTTTCCATGGCCGATTTTCTCATCTGCATGGGATCATCTGTCGGGACGTCTTGCGGCTTTTCAAAAGTAACAGATAAAAAAGTCATTGGCTTTATTGGAGATTCAACCTTTTTTCACTCAGGCATACCAGGGCTGATAAATGCTGTTTTCAACAACCACAATTTTACACTGATTATTCTTGACAATGGCGCTACCGCTATGACAGGGCATCAGCCGAATCCAGGCGTTGATATGAAAAAATTAAACCTTGAGGGGTTCGGCCATGTCTCCATTGAAAATGTTGTCAGGGGAATCGGTGTGTCCCATGTCACAGTAATCAAACCGTATAATATTAAAAAAAGCATCGAAGCTATAAAAAAAGCTCTTAATTATAAAGGAGTTTCGGTTGTTATATCAAAACAGATATGTACCCTTTATGCTAAAAGCCTGAAAATACTTAAGGCCCTGCCGTTTTATATCAGCGATAAATGCAAAAATCACAGAACCTGCGTTAATGAGCTTGCATGTCCGGCCTTTTATATTCAGGATGAAAGGGTTAAAATCGATCCTGATATGTGTGTCGGCTGCTCAATCTGCGCTCAAATCTGCCCGGAAAATGCAATTTTGCCGTTCAAAAAATAAATAGAAAAAACGGCATCCTTCATTTTGCAGTTTACACTTGACTGAAAAGTGGCAGCGGCATCCTGCCGCTGATTCAAGAGGCTGGAAGCCTCTTCTACAATTTACAGTTTTTAGCTCCAATAAAAGTGTCAACTACTTTTACCTCAAAATGAAGGATGCCGAAAAAACCAGTCATTTTTACCACGGAGAACGCAGCGTCCCTAATATCTTAAGAACGAGATTAAAGGAGATCTAGTCAACGGTTTTTATAATTCTTAGACCCTTAAAAGCCGCATCAGAAGCCGGATGAGTTTTTCTACGCTCTTTTTTAGAGTGAGGTGTGTACGTTTTTTTGATATTTACATCTATATGTTTATCCTCGCGATAGTCAACGGAATCTTCATCTCTGGCGTATTGTTTTAGATACTTGGCAATATCCGTTTTATGTGACGCTTCAGGGCGAAGTCTTTTAATGCATTAAGGGCTCGGCAAAAAATAACTTCACATTTCTTTGCGCCGATGCATCCCGCCTGACTGCGTTGCGAAAATTCTGAATATGCTTGATATTCATGCTTTTTCGCGCCTTGTCAGCCGAGCGCCTCAACGCCTGAAATTG
>JAYENE010000116.1:0-4569 GCA_034721935.1 Thermodesulfobacteriota bacterium | reverse complement strand
ATTTCCCATTACCGTTCTTTTACGCAAGGAAACATTTGGATCTCCTCTCCGAGACGTAGGCTCTATGAGCCGGAGGCCAAGTTCCCGAGCTACCCCTTTGAATACATGCCCTGGTCTCAGACCCCGGCTTGGCAGGCCGTAGCCAACGGCGAAGGCTGCTGGTGTCCTGATTACTTGCCATAGCGTGTTCAGGACTGCTGCCTTCCACTCAATCCAAAGCGTCGGCTTTCTCAGGCGCTCAAAACTCAAAGCGCTTGTTTATCCTAATGTCCACAACTATACATTTTTCGGGGCTCAATACAGAGCCTGCATCCTTGATTCATCTGGCTTCGGACTTCCATTCCGGTTTCCCGTTCTGGTTTTGCCCGCAGACTTCACTACTAACCTGTTGGCTAAACTTTAGTTAGATGGGACTTGAGCTATTACGACTCTCACCCACTGGATAACATTAACCAGTTTCATTGGATTTCTCCCAATTCCAAGGTCTCGGATTTATCTTGGCACGAGGATTTTTTTGTTATGTGGTATTTTCAATATACCGTTTTCATTTGTAATAATTTCCTCATCTACTGTTTTTCAGAAACTTCAACATTGATCCGGTATTGTCAAATTTTTCTGTACCTTTGAAACTTGTGCATAGGATAATCATCCTTTAGCCTCATCCAGCGCATCCGTCACCTTTATTGCCTGATCCATCACGGAGCACCTTGGCCAGGCTGATGGCTTCTTTCTTCATTCGTGCTTTCCCGCTCCCTTCTCGACGGCGGACAGCGCGGCTTTTAGGTCGGCCAAGGCGTAGGGCTTGTGGAGAAACATCTGCGGGCGTTCAGACTGACCGCCGTCCATCACTCTGGCCTCGTCATATCCGCTGGACAGGATAATCGGTATATTCGGGTCAATCCGTCGAAGGGCGGCGATCGTCTCCCATCCGTTCATGCCGGGCATGGACAGATCGGTGAGGACACAGCCGATCTCACCCCGATGGCGGTTGAACAAGTCGAGGGCCTCTGCACCTCCCGATGCTGCAATGACTGAATAACCAAGGCATTTTAGCATTTGTTCAGCCATTTCACGCACCATGTCATCATCGTCCACCAGCAACAGGCTGTCGCCTTTCAGCATGGGCTGAACGGCGGTATCCTTTTGTGGAACCAGCGATATAGCATCATCGACCACTGGGAAAAGCACTCGGAAAGTGGTCCCGTGACCTTCCCTGCTTTCAGTGCTGATGACGCCACCCCATTGCCGTGCGATTCCCAGAATCACTGCAAGACCCAGCCCTCGCCCGGTGAATTTGGTGGAAAAAAATGGATCAAAAATCTTGGACATATCCTCGTCTGCAATCCCGCACCCTGGATCCGTCACCTCAAGGAAGGCATAACTATCTGCGGCAGGCTTCCAATCCGTGGGCGCCAAGTGGGATTCGAGTATATCATCCGCCGATATGGTTCCTGTTGCCAGTTTAATTTTTCCGCCACTGTCGCCAATGGCTTCGACGGCGTTGGTGATCAGGTGGGTGATGACTTGTTGCATTTGATTGGTGGAGGCTCGAACGATGGGGCCGGTGTCCATCAAATCGGTTTCAAGGGCAATTCCGTCGGTAATCACACTCCGGAGTGACGGCAGGTTCCGGCGGCATACATCGGACAGGTCGAAGGGCTCGCCTTTAACCGTACCTTGACCGAGGTAGGTCAACATCAGCCCGCTGGTCTTCGCAGAGCGATTGGCAGCCTGCAAGGCTGTAGTCACGCATTGACGCGGTCGGGAATCCGCCGGCAAATCCTCCAGGGCCAGCTCCAGGTTGCCTATCACCACATAAAGCTGATTGTTGAAGCGGTGGGCTATGGCCCCGGCCATGCGGTTGAGACTTTCAGCTTTCTGAATCTGCCGCTCTTTTTGTTCCGCCTGTTTGCGCTCCTTTTCGGTTTTCGACCGGTAGAGCGCCATCTCGAGCGCGGCATAGAGTTCTCGCTCCTCGAAGGGCTTAACGAGATAGCCGAACGACCCGACGTGTTTGGCCCGCTCGAGCAAGTCGCGGTCGCTGTAGGCCGACAGGAACACGACGGGAATGCCGAAGCGCGAATGGATTTTCTCCGCCGCCTCAATGCCATCCATATCACCGCTCAGATGGATGTCCATAATCACGGCGTCCGGTCGTTCCGCCTCCGCGTTTTCAATGGCGTTCTCACCCGACGCCACGACAGACGTGACGCTGTAACCAATGCCTTCCAGGCATTCGCGACAGTCCTCCGCGACCGTGGTGTTGTCTTCGACAATCATAATTTTTCTGGAATCCATAATATTCTCCTTTCGCTATGCGCTCTTGCCCATGAACCGAATAATAAACCGCGTGCCACCGTTTCGCTCGACCTCGATAAGTCCCCCCAGTTCCCGCGTTACAGCAGCAACCGCTAATCTCAAGCCAACCGACGGCGAGTTCAGGATGTCGATTTCCTCTGGCAAGCCTTTCCCGTTGTCCTGAACGATCAACTCGACTTCTTCCTCATCGAGACAGGACAGGATGACGGACACCTGTCCCCCTTTCCCCGAGGGAAAAGCATGCTTGAAAGCATTCGATACCAATTCAGCGATCACCATTCCCACCGCGACGCACTTATCCATGTCCAGCGTCATGTTGCACTGCGCCACCGTCACCGCAATCCCTTTGCCAGAGGCGTTGTGCGCGGCACTCAGGTTCCGACAGAGTTTCGCGAGATAGGCCTCTAAATCAATTCGGGCCAGGTCATCGGACTGATAAAGCGCCTCGTGAATCAACGACATGGCGTTGACCCGATCCCGGCAGTCGTCGAAAACAGTCTGTATCTGTTCGCTATGCGACCGCCGGGCGTGCATCCGCAGCAGGCTGAGAATGACCTGCATGTTGTTCTTGACGCGATGGTGAATCTCGCGCAGCAGCACTACTTTTTCATCGATCGAGGCGCGTAGATTTTGCTCTGAGCGCGAGTTACGGATCGCTTGCGCCAGATTGTTGGCCGCGGACCGCAGGAATGTCTGCCCGACGCCGTCCCATTCGCGCTCGGAGACGCAGTTGTCGAACCCGATGAACCCGACAAACTCCCGGTCCACCATGATCGGGATGATTAGGATCGCCTTGATCTCTTGCGGTTCAAGAACGTCGCGCTCTTTCTCCGGGAAGTCGGCAACGCGACCGGACACCAGACTCCCCGACGAAAGCGATTCTCGCCAACGAGGCAGCCAGACGTCATAGGAGAGGTCTTGGAGAAGCGGGTTGTCGATCTCGGGCTGGATGCCTTCGGCGCACCACTCGGCCTTCTGACTCATCAGCAGGCCGCCGCCGGCATCGCGATGGTTCATGAACACATAGGTGCGGCCGGCGTCCGAGGCCGGACCGATCTTATCGACGAACTCCTGGAACGGCACCGCGTCGTCTGCAGCCAGGAGCGATTGGGTTGCGTTGTTCAACCCCGCCAAGTATCGGCCTCGCCGTTCGGTGGCTTCTTCGACCTGCTTGCGATCGGTGATATCGACAGCGGTTTCGATCCGGACGATGCGACCGTCCGGCCACGGGATCGCATTGTCGCGGCATTGATACCAACGATGATTCCGAGTGTTCTGGAACTCCCAGACATACGTGCCGGTCGGGTTGCCATCGGCATCGAGCAGTTTGTCGTTGGTGCAGAACGCGCACGGGCCGGTCTGACCCGTCTGGATCGACTGCCAGCAGACCTTACCGACGACATCGCCGAACAGGTCGCGCGTGTACTGGTTAATGAACAGGACTTCGTATGTCTCCATGTCGGCAACGTAGACGACAGCATCAAGCGAATTCATCACGGCGGCAAACCGCGCGTGCTTGGGGCGCAACGCCTCCTCCGCCTTCTTGGCGGCCGTCTCATCCGAGTAGATAGCAGCGACTTCACCGGACGGCAACCTGTAAACCTTGTTATTGCGCCAATAGGAAACTCGACCGTCTTTGTAGATGGAGGTCGGGAGTTGTTCGGCGACGCCGGTCTCCCAGACACGTTTCAGGACGGCCAGCAGTCCGAACTCCTCGACACCGGGAAAGACCTCGGTGAGTCTCCGCCCCACGGCGTCCGCCCATGGCAGATTGTCCATTTTCCGTCCGGCACGGTTGTAGTCCACGAACACAAAGTCCGCTCCGGCATCAATGGCTTCGTAGATGGCGACGCCGTCGCTCATGCCGTCGAACAACGTGCGGAATCGTTTCTCGCTCTCGCGTAACGCCTCCTCGGCCCGCTTGCGCTCGGTGATGTCAACCTTAACCTCAGCAAAAAGCCATTCTCCCTCTTCGTTCTGAAATGGAATGGTAGTTACCTGGATTGGCCGGTTACCTTCCTTTGGCAAGGTCTCTTCTGCCACCACAATTTTTTTGGTTTCCATTGCTTTAACAATTCCACAGCATGAACAAGGCTCGGTTAAATCAGCAAAGTATTGGTGACACTTACGCCCATTTATTGGATCATATCTTTTGGCCCATTCCGGATCAATATAACGAATATTAAAATCAGAATCGATTATATCAAGCCCGGTGTTTGTTGCTCCCAAAATGAATTCAATTCGCTGATG
>JAYENE010000115.1:0-4573 GCA_034721935.1 Thermodesulfobacteriota bacterium | reverse complement strand
TCCCCTTTAACAACCTTGCATGGGCAAGCCTGATCGTCATTCTGCCTGTCGCCTTCAAGTCATACAGGGAGTCTATAAATTTCTGTTTCTGTTCCAGCTCTACCTTTTTCGCCTCAATCTCCTCTTTGGACACGGCTGTGGCCATCTGCGCGGCCCCCTGAGACATTATCTCCCTTTCCATCCGCTTCACCATTTCATCCAGGCTTGTTTGCTGAAGCGCCCTTACACTCTCCCTTGTAAATACGGCCCCTCTCAAATATGCGTGGTCTGTGTATCCGCCCGCTCTCGCAATAAGCGATGAAAGCCTTTCACCCTTTTTGATGACATATCTTCCAGGAAATTTGAATTCTTCCGACACAGATACATATTTCGCTTCATGCCAGTCGGGTATACGATTGACGTGCAATCTATCATGGGGCCTTAATCTCACGTTGTGGGCTGGATCTCCCTCCAGCGCCTTTCCGAGATTGATAATTCTCCTCTCCATTTTTGAAATCTGTCTATCCTCAACGATCAGAGATGTAAGCTCCGCCTCATCGACATAGGCAGACTCAAGGATATTGCCCGCCGCAAAGACAAGATCTTTTACTGTCATGTTTTTTGCATATCCGTAGGTCCCTGGTTTTGTGACTTCGCCGACTATCGAGACCTCTTTTTTGTATATTTTTTCCCATACGGAATGTATGACCACCCTGTCGAGATCTTTCAGCTCGATGTTATTGTGGGAATCATTGTCCAATGCCTTTTTGAGATTAAAAGACTGGAGTGTAACCTTTTTTGTTCTCCAATCAGTCCTGTACAACTCGGCCTCTTCAAGGTATGAATCACGCGTAAGTCCTCCGACTTTGAAAATCAGATCACTGATTGTCATATTTTCGGCATATTCGTAGGTCCCCGGTTTTGTGACTTCGCCGGTTATCGAAACGTTTTTCTTATATATTGTTTCCCATACGGAATGTATGACCAGCCTGTCGAGATCTTTCAGCTCGATGTTATTGTGGGAATCATTGTCCAATGCCTTTTTGAGATTAAAAGACTGGAGAAAGATTTTTTTTGTTTTCCAATCAGTTCTGTATAATTCAGCCTCTTCAAGGTATGAATTACGCGTAAGTCCTCCGGCTTTGAAAATCAGATCACTAATACGCATCGATTCCGTAAGAATGGCTGTTTGAGGTTTTTTAACCTCGCCGGATATGGAAACTACCTCTTTCCATTTCTCTTCCCATATAGAATGGATAACAATCCTGTCCTGATCCTGAAGAAGAAGATTTTCCTCCGGATCATTTTCCAGAGCCTTCGCGACATCAAAATAGATCGTCTGATACTCCCTTTTCTCATTTACCCTTATGATTTCACCCTTCTTGAAATAGGCGTTTTTTGTCAAATCTCCTGCCGCCAATATGGCGTCTTTTATATACATACCCTCTTCATAAGGACGTTTTCCGGGCTTTCTCACCTCGCCGGCAACCGATACATAAGGCTTGTCTTCAAATATCCATTTGTTAAAGACGTGAACTTCGTCTCCCGGCTGGAGGCGGATATTTTCTTTTATATTATGTTTGAGCAGCGCCTCTCCCAGATTAAATGGGACCAATTCCGCCGACATCTCCGGCGGGTTATATCTTTTGATCAGGGCGTAGGGGAAATATGTTTCGGGGTTGAGATCCTCTGCCTTTATGATATCTAATATCCGCATCCCTGAAGAATATTCATACTTTCCCGGACGTGTTACATTTCCAAACAGATATACCGCGTTTGTGTCCTCCTTAATGACGGGGAATATCCTTACGACATCTCCATCCTGCAGCGTAAAAGGCTTTTTCTCCTTTTTTAATCCATCCAGAGACATATCAAGGACGATTCTTTCCCTGTTTTCAAGGTATCGCTGGATTTGTATCTGCTCGGAATATGCGGAAGGTTTGATGCCGCCCGCAAGTTTCAGCGCATTTAACAGACTTTTTTCTTTCTTCAGTTCATAGACTGCGGGGACCTTGACATCGCCGCCTATGGTCACAACCGTCTCAGCCTTTGGCACGAATATGATATCCCCCGGTTCCAGTCTCATGTCTTTTGAATTGTCTCCCTTCAGAATAAGGTCGTACAAATCAAAGGTCGTTATTATCTTGCTGCGTCTTCTTAGCTGAATGTTTCTCATCGAACCGAGTGTATCGGGCCCCCTGGCATATATGAGGGCATTCAGGATGGTGTCAAAGGCGCTGACCGTATAAGCGCCCGGTTTTTTAACAGAGCCGACCACAAAGATTGTTATACTCCTCAGCTTTCCCATAGTGACATTAACATTCACACCGGTAATCGATTCTGCTTCACGTTTTATCAGTTCCTGCAACTGCTTGTAGGTAAGACCGGCCACCTGGATAGCGCCTATTTGCGGAAGCTGCATGCTTCCATCTCTCTGCACGGTGAGGGTGTACTGTTCATTGATCCTTCCCCAAAGCTGTACCACGATATTGTCATCGGGTCCGATGATATAATTCGCAGATACAGGCATATTTGATGGTGGGGTGAAAGATGCTGGACCGGTAGAGAAGAGCTGCTGACCAAAAATCGGGAGATCACCCGGGAATGCCTTTGAGATTTTTGGTTTTAAGATCTCGGCTTCTTCCTTTACTTCCTCAAGGGGCGCTACTTCCTCTGGTGGCAGTGTTTCTTCGGGTGAAACCGCTTCCAACCCCCGTTCCTTTTCCTTAAGCTTTTCCAACCCCTCTTTTACTTCTGCTGGAGTAACAGCACCCTCTCTCTGGCGGGTCTTCAGAAGTCTCTCTCCCTCAGGTGTCGGTTTACCCTCGGGAGACACATATTTTTTCGCTTCAGGATGGGTTTTGAGATATTTTTGCACATCTGCGGGGCTTACATCCCGGGAAAAAGACGGATTTGCCGCCAAAATCAAGCTCAGGATAACAATCAATAAAAGAATAGACTTTCTCATAAATTTTAACCTCGCTATTTTTTATGAACTCGTATAAAGTCGAAAATCAGGTCATTTCTTGTTC
The DNA here is from genome assembly GCA_034721935.1 of Thermodesulfobacteriota bacterium. GTDB lineage: Bacteria > Desulfobacterota > Desulfobacteria > Desulfobacterales > ETH-SRB1 > Desulfaltia. The sequence continues at coordinate 1,562 of JAYENE010000115.1, read as the reverse complement.
CACGGTTTTATATATTTTTTAAGATTCTCAAGCCTTTCCGGATCTTCATTTTTCTTTAAATTACCCACATATTCCATGATAAACGCGAGAAATACAGCCATGAAAAACGCAACAATGACCGACAGGATACAGATCTGCGCCCGCTTGGGTTTGAACTTCTTTTCCGGAATAAACGGCGAATCGATAACATTGAAGCCGTAATATTTCTGGACCTTCGCCAGTGTCTCCTTTTCCACGTACTGCGCTATTATCTCGGCCAGCTTTGTTCTCAGAAGCGGATCGGCCGTGGTTACAAGCTGTTCCTGAAGCGCCTTGCTCTGTATTGCAACATTTTCAAGTGACTGCTGTCGCAAAAATTCACTCATGCCGGCGACATAGTAATTAAGCAGCTTTTGAGCCAGCGCCGGATTGGGAAAAAGGAACCCAAGTTTCAGGACGCCATTCTTTTTGTCCGGTTTAATCTCCAGCATCCCCTGCACAGCCTTATATGCATCCTGGATGGTGGGGGGTTCTTCAGTCTTCCATGTTTTTGCTTTTTCATCCCAGGAATCCTCAAAGATAACCGGCATCAATTTATGCTTTTCAACCAGATCATTGGTCAGTTCACGACTTTTAAGGACAATCTCAAACTTTTCCAGAGACCCTGCCCCTCCGATGCCAACCTGAGACGCGACCATTGCGCCGAATCCACCCAGTGCAGACAGGCGGCTGCTTAGAGAGGCCTTTTCCTGTCCAATGGGAACAATGGTACTTTCGGACCGGTATATCTCAGGCAACATCAGACTGTATATCACAGCAACCACACCTGCGATAAAGACAAGGAAGAAGATCATCCACTTGTGTTTCAGCAGGACAATAAACATATCCAACAGATTGATCTCGTCTTCGCAGGACGGGTAATTTTCCAGATATTGTTGCCGCAGGGATTCCTGGTTGGTCATTGTTTAGCTCCAGTAAGATATAGGCTTATAAGGATTAAGGAATTATGGGTCAACCGGAACTGATGTGGTAAAATGACCTTCGTTTTGCCATTTATTCCTTGTTTTACAGATAGTTATGGCAAAATAAAAAAAGTTCTATTTTTTTGCTCTTAATACCATTGTTAAAATATTGATACCTTAGCGATGGTTTGCGTAACAGATTGATTTTATTGACCACATTGATTCCGGTTAACGGGGTTTAGGCATCACACCAGTTCCGGTTGAGCCGGAATTATTAGCCACAGATACATACATACATACATGGATACATGGATAAAATAGCATTAGTTTCTCTCGCGAAGCGATGACCATTTTTGTCCGGCGATGTCCGCCGGACAAATGTCCGTGTGAGTCCGTGTGAGTCTGTGGCTAATTAGCTCTTTTCTATTTCTTATTATAGTATTGTGTCAAAGTATTCAATAGTCTTTTTCAAACCCTGATCAAGCTTGACAACCGGCTGCCATTTAAGTTTTTCCTTTGCAAGGCTGATATCCGGTCTGCGCTGCATGGGATCATCCTGCGGCAGGGGCTTAAAAACAATTTTTGATTTTGAATTTGTAATTTCCATGATTTTTTGTGCCA
>JAYENE010000114.1:0-4575 GCA_034721935.1 Thermodesulfobacteriota bacterium | reverse complement strand
TTTATTTGGTCGTCGTTATTTCTTAACGCTCACTAACATGCTCAAACAGTCAGCCGTTTTAAATTTAACTGCCCGCCACATCAGGTTGTTGGCAGGTTACTTTTTGAGTTTGTAAATTTCTGATTATCTGAATTAATAGGAGGGCTTGCGGGATGTTGTTGCGAAACTGCATTATTTGCATGCTATCTCCATTAAGCCCCTATATTTGCCAACCAATTCCTTGCCTTTCTCGGCGCCGACGCGCACTTACTGGATGTACCCCAGATCAGCGTGTCGGCCGTATTCTATCCTAAGGGCTCGACAAAAAATAACTTCACATTTCAGACGCTGATGCATCCCGCCTGACTGCGTTGCGAAAATTCTGAATATGCTTGATATTCATGCTTTTTCGCGCCTTGTCAGCCGAGCGCCTCAACACCTGAAATTGCGAACTTATTTTTTGCCGAACCCTAAGGATATCGTTTCCAAGATCGATCTTCCAGGATTCAACAATTATTGGTTTGTTATGGTTATTCTGGGTAAGAATGAGAATAGCCCAAAAAGATATATTGACACATACTAACCTGTTCAATATAAATTGAAAGGATTCTATTTAATTTCATGGCAAAAAAGAGCCTTTTGCAAAAGTCTCAAAGGAACATGAGATATGAAACAGTTACTTTCAACCAAAGAGGTTGCGCGGCTTCTGGATATTAACGACAAGATGGTATATACGCTTATTGCTGAAAAGGGGCTGCCGGCAACAAAAATCACAGGCAAGTGGCTTTTTCCGCGACATTTGGTGGAGCAATGGATTGAGGCCAATACCATCAACTATCCAAAACCATCAACCTCTCTTCCGCCATACCATGGATTACTTATAATAACTGGAAGCAACGACCTGCTACTTGATAAGGCTATTTCTCTTTTTAATAGTCTATACTCTGGCCATGTGGCTGTTTTTGGAAACCTTGGGAGCATGGGAGGATTGAGAGCATTGCGCCAAAATTTATGCCATATAGCTTCAAGCCATCTGCTCCAGGAAAATGAAAATGAATACAACTTCGATTTTGCCATCAAAGAACTGGAGAAAATGCCGGCTGTAGTCAATTTCTGCAAACGTGAGCAGGGCATACTGGTTCAAAAAGGAAATCCAAAAAACATCAAATCGTTTTCTGATATTGCCCGATCAGGGATCAGGATAGTAAATCGTCCTCTTGGAACAGGCACACGCCTTTTATTTGATCTTAAGCTTAAGAAGGCAGGAATTAACTGCGAAAAAATCAAAGGATACAATAATGAACTTCACCGGCACATGGATGTTGGCCTTGAAATATTAGCCGGCCACGCCGATGCCGGCCCAGGTATTAAGCCTGTAGCCTCTCTTCTTGGCCTTGAGTTTATTCCAGTTCGCTGGGAGCGTTACGATCTTCTCATTACAAAGGAAAGGTTCTTTGACAAAGGGGTGCAGCTTTTCATCGGCCTGCTGCAAGAACAGGCTTTTTATGATCTAACTAAAATGTTTGACGGTTATGATGTGAGCATAAGCGGAAAAATAGTTTTCCCGCAAGAAGCTTAAAAGGAGGAACAAATGAAACGTTTATTTAATTTAGCAAGGGTAACAGCTTTTGTCCTTGCTTTAACTGTTGGAATTGTTTTATCTGCATCGGTCTATGCTCAAGCAAAAGAAAAAGTCATAATATTTCACGCAGGAAGTCTGGCAGCGCCTTTTGCCAAGATAGAAAAATTGTTTGAGGTAAAGTATCCGAATATTGATGTGCTCCGTGAGATTGGCGGCAGCACAAAGATGGCGCGCATGATTTCTGAGCTCCACAAGCCGGCGGATATTATGGCCTCTGCTGATTTCAAAGTTATAGACAAAACCCTGATTCCCGAATACGCAGTGTGGAACATCCGTTTTGCAACCAACCGGCTTGTTCTCTGTTATACAGATACCAGCCGTTTTGCAAAGGAGGTCAATGCCGACAACTGGTATAAAATCCTGGAACGTAAAGGGGTTGTCTGGGGACATTCAGACCCTAACCTTGACCCTTGTGGATACCGGAGCCTTATGGTTCTTCAATTAGCTGAAAAATTCCATGGTCAATCCGGGCTTTATGACAAATTGATTGCAAATCGTCCAAAAGAAAATATAAGGCCGAAATCTGTAGAGCTTGTCTCTCTGCTAAAAACCGGAAATATGGACTATGCCTGGGAATATCTATCCGTTGCCGTACAGCATGATCTGAAATATATCAAGCTTGATGATCATATTAACCTGGGCAATTATAAATATAACACGTTTTATAAACAGGCCAGGGTAAAAGTTACCGGCAAAAAACCTGGAACATGGATGTATAGAAGCGGAAAATCCTGCACTTACGGTATAACCATAATTAAGGATTGTAGTAACCTTGAAGGAGCTGTCCTTTTTCTTGAGTATCTTCTGGATCCAAACGGAGGATTAAAGGTCTTGAAGGATATGGGGCAGCCGCCGTTTGCACCGTGCCGCGTGTCCACAGAAAAGGCTTTAAATACGCTTCCAGCTCCCTTAAAAAAGCTGGTTGAAGTTAAAAATTAAATATATAGTGTCTGAACGAAAACCCCCTCTTTTTGTCATTTCGACCATAGGGAGAAATCTTTTTCTCGTTCCCATGCTCCAGCGTGGGAACGTATACCATATGGTTTCCCACGCTGGAGCATGGGAACCAGGCAGTCCGCCAAAGGGCCCTGGCAGACTCGAAATAACAGCTCTGGTTAGTTTTCGTTCAGGCACTATATAACCGTTCACAGTTGTCGGTTCACAGTTGACAGTTGACAGTTGACAGTTTTTTCAACCGTGAACCGATAACTTTAAACCGTGAACGGTTACTATACCTCGAAAGGCCACAACTTGCGATTTTTCGCTGGCCATGAACATCAATAGCTGCGTTGCTCAGGCTTGCAATAGCCTGCTATCCCGCGCCTTCGCGCCTTGCTCTTGATGCTCATTGCTCACCGAAAAAAACGTAATTTATAACCTTCCGAGGTATATATAAAATTATGAAAAAGTTTTTTAAAGTAACAAATTTAAAACAGGTCATGAAATATGCTGACGATTTTTCATTAGTTGAAACCGAAGAGATCGATCTGCATGAAACTTTTGAAAGAATCCTTGCTGTCGATATTATTTCAGATGTTAATCTCCCGGATTTTATAAGATCAACAAGAGACGGGTATGCTCTGCGCGGCCAGTCCACTTTCGGGGCTTCAGAAGGAAACCCTGCATATTTAACCATAAAAGGTAGTGTAACCATGGGCACCCGACCAACCTTTTCAATAGGTCCGGGTGAAGCAGCCAAAATCTCAACAGGCGGCATGCTGCCTGACGGCGCAGACAGCGTTGTAATGATCGAACATACCGAGGAAATAGACGACACCACAATCGAAGCGTACCGAAGTGTTGCGCCGGGCCAGTATGTTATAGAGATCGGCGAAGATATAAAAAAAGGTGAAACCATACTCTCTTGCGGCCAAAAACTCAGGCCCCAGGAAACCGGCCTTCTTGCAGCCTTTGGCAAAGAAAGGGTAACAGTCTATAAAAAACCGGTAATCGGAATAATTTCCACAGGAGACGAAGTTGTAGAAATAAATGAAACTCCCGGCCCGGGCCAGATTCGTAATATAAACACCTATACCCTGTCGGGCATGGTGCAAAAAGCAGGTGGAATTCCTCTTTGTTTTGGAATTGTTCAGGATAATTTTGATGATCTTTTCGACAAATGCTCCCAGGCCCTTGCCAAATCAGATATGGCGCTGATTTCAGGCGGCAGCTCTGTTGGCGCTCGCGACTTCACCATCGAAGTCCTATCCTCCCTGCCTGTGTCAAAAATACTTGTGCATGGAGTCTCAATCAGTCCTGGAAAACCGACCATTCTTGCCAGGGCCGGAAACAAGGCGTTCTGGGGTTTGCCAGGGCATGTGGTCTCGGCCATGATTGTATTTGAAGTAGTTGTCCGGCCTTTTATTGAAAAAATCGGAGGCCTTTCAGGTCAACACAAAAGAAAAGAAAAAATTCCAGCCTTGTTGAGCAGAAACTTATCATCTGCCCAGGGACGGATAGATTGTGTCCGGATACGGCTTATCGAAAAAGACGGCCTGTTGTGGGCCGAACCTGTTTTAGGCAAGGCAGGCCTGATAAATACAATGGTAAAAGCAGACGGCATTATCGAGATAGGAATAAATACCGAAGGACTCGACAAGGGAAGCAAAGTTTCGGTTATTCTGCTGTAACCTAAATTGAGCGATTTTTTACTCGATCTGCACCGATCTCTTGCGCATCAAGGATTCGCGAAAATCCTCGACATATCCACGGGTATGCCTGCTTGCCCTGTGGAATGCGAAGCCTATTCCTCCGGGGTGGTTTTCGCAAAACCTTATGCATCAAGATCTCAGCACATATCTTCGCAATAAATCGCTCAACTTAGGTGTACAGAAATTTACAAACTCATTATCTGGTCAACCTGAGGCAGCGGACAATTAAATTTAAGAACGGCTGAAACTCGCACATAAGTGAGCGTAAAGAAATAACTTAGAGCAATCCTTTTATAAAAAGCT
>JAYENE010000113.1:0-4578 GCA_034721935.1 Thermodesulfobacteriota bacterium | reverse complement strand
TTTTATTTGGTCGTCGTTATTTCTTAACGCTCACTAACATGCTCAAACAGTCAGCCGTTTTAAATTTAACTGCCCGCCACATCAGGTTGTTGGCAGGTTACTTTTTGAGTTTGTAAATTTCTGTTTTATATAATTCATTAGGGAGCATTGCCAATTTGTTAAAGCCGAAAACATAAACTCTATTCGAGCGGGATAAACCCGCCCCTGCGAAATTTGATGCGCGTAACCCGTAGGGGCGGGTTTACCCCGCCCGCCTATCTCTCTCGGCCAAATGAGGCAGTCAGCACCCCTGAAGACTTTCGCTCAGGCGAGGCGGGCAGGCCCGCCCGATAAATGACGATGCTGTGGGATATCGTTCCAATTTTAACAAACTGGTAATACTCCCATTCATTATATCATTATATGTTAAACTTAATAATATTTTTTAAAAAAGGAGGGCAGACAAATGAAAGAGGATAGTTTTGGGAGACTTTTTTAAGACAATTGGTTATGGCTGTGCCCTGGGGAATTATTTTTCTCATAGTGTTATTTATTGCGGCTGCAGGGATGAAGCAACAGGTCAAAGAGGGTGTTCAGTATGCGGTAGTGGAATCAATTAACGAGGCTGCAGCTTTTGCCTTTGACTGTCGCACAGTTATTGCTGTAAAAAAGAATGTTAAGGAAGGCATTGAGTTTGTGGCAAAGACTGCCAGGAAAGAGGTTAAGGGATTTCTGAATGATCTGCAGGTTAAGCAGGATATCAAAGAAGCTCTTGAATATAGTGGTGAGAAGTTTAGAAAATAAGGCGGGCATTATGATTGTGGCGGTGCATCAACCGCAGTATTTGCCGTGGTTGGGCTATTTCGATAAGATCAACAGAGCTGATATCTTTGTTCTGCTGGATAATGTTCAGTTCAAGAAGAATGAATGGCAGAACAGGAATAAAATCAAGACGGCTAATGGCTGGCAGTGGCTGACCGTTCCTGTCATGTACAAGTTTCCACAGTTGATAAATGAGGTGGAGATCAATAACAGAGATAAATGGCAGCACCGGCAGCGACAGACGATTATCTCGAATTACAAAAAGGCTCCTTTCTGGTCTTTGCTTGAGGGATTTTTTGAAGAGATATTTTCTTCTGAGTGGCAGTCAATTTCTCAACTGAATATCCACGTGGTAAAGAGGCTTGCCGGATTGTTAGGCATTGCTACGCCCATCCATGTTGCATCCGAGCTTGGGGAGTGTCCTGAAGACCCGGATGACAGGCTGATTGCCTTGACGAAGCATTTTGATGCGGATATATATCTTGCCGGAGGCGGTGGAAAGGGGTACATGGATATGGAGAAATACACCCAAAATGGCATTGAAGTTATTTTTCAGGAGTACGCGCATCCTTTTTACGATCAGCTCTTTGGGGCGTTTGAGCCGTTTATGTCGGTTGTTGATTTGATTTATAATCATGGGAAAAAGAGTCTTGAAATATTAATGTGTGAATTATGAAAATACTTGCAATAGGAGCGCATCCTGACGACATAGAAATAGGTTGCGCGGGCAGTCTATTGAAATACGCTGCTTCAGGCCATGATGTGTATCTTCTTGTTATGACGCTCGGTGAAATGGGCGGTGAGGCTGAGATAAGAAAAGAGGAGCAGGCCAGGTCAGCGGAAATTATGAAAGTTAGAGACCTGTTTTGGGGTAAATATAAAGACACTCAACTTGAAACACATCTTACTGATATGATTTCAGATATTGAAGCCATTGCAAGAAAAATAAGACCGGATTTTGTTTTTGTAAATTATGGCGATGATACACATCAGGATCACAGGATGTTATCCAGAGCTACTATTTCCGCCACAAGATATACAAGAAACGTTCTTTTCTATGAAACGCCTACCACAAATAATTTTTCTCCTACTTTATTTATTGATCTTAAGGATACAATGGATAAAAAAATAACCGCCCTTTTAGCCCATAAATCCCAAGTGGAAAGAACAAATATTGAAGGACTGTCAATAGTGGATATTGCCAAATCTATGGCTGTCTTTAGAGGCATCCAGGGAAGGGTGATTTTGGCGGAGGGATTTATGTCCCTTCGATTGTTTATAAATATATGATTACTCATTCAAAGCCAACCTTGGATCAGGATGATTACAGAAGCGTTAAGGATGTCCTGGAATCGGGTCATCTTGTCCAGGGTGAACAGGTGGCGGGATTTGAGGAGGCACTATCTTCGTTTGTCGGCGTCAGGAACGGAGTTGCCGTCAGTTCCGGCACGGCGGCCATCCATCTTTCCCTTCTTGCTCTTGGAGTAGGGAAGGGGGATGAGGTTATTATCCCAAGCTATGTCTGCTGTGCCCTTCTCAATGCAATTATGTATGTTAATGCCATTCCTGTTATCGTCGATATTGACGGATCTACATTCAATATCGATGTCGCTGATCTGAAAAAGAGGATAACTAAAAGGACAAAGGCGATCATTGTTCCCCACATATTCGGTCTTCCGGCAGATATCGATGAAATATTATCCCTTGGCATCCCTGTCATTGAAGACTGCGCCCAATCCATCGGGGCGAAATATCAGGACCGTTATACTGGCAGCTTCGGCGCTTGTTCCATATTTTCTTTTTATGCCACCAAAATGCTTGCCACCGGCGAGGGGGGGATGATTTTGTCGGATGATGACAGGCTTGCCGTAATTGTAAGGGATTTAAGGGATTATGATGAAAAAGACAGCTATTCGATGAGGTATAACTACAAGATGACCGATATGCAGGCGGCGCTGGGCATAAGCCAGTTGAAAAAACTCCCATCTTTTATCCGGAGAAGAAAAGAGATTGCCGATCTTTACAACAAAAGCCTGAGAGATATTTCCTTTCCGGTTCCTGCGGTTCCGGAAGGCAGAGAGCACATATATTACAGGTATGTTTTGCTCCTTAACGATTCATCCGGATTTATGAAAGAGATGCTGAAACTGGGGATTGAGTGCAGAAGGCCGGTATTCAAAACGCTGCACGAATATCTCGGATTGTCCGGATATCCTGTTACAGGGGAAGTAATGGGCCGGGCGGTATCCATCCCTGTTTATCCTTTATTAGGAGATGAAGAGGCGCATAAAATTTGCGCTGGTATAGTGGATAGGTTGAAATAGGGAATAGGAAAGAGGAAAGAGGAAGGGCGATGTTTGATTCAAAAGGGATATCATTAAGGCGCATTGTCTGGTGTGTTTCTCTTGTTATTCTTGCCGTGCTTGTTCTTCCGTGGTCCCGCTTCTATTTTACCGATCTGGGTGTAAGATGGCTTTATATCTTGCTGTTTTCTTTCTCTCTTTCAGCCATATTAACTCCGGTAATGCGGCTTATTGCCCTGAAATTAAATATTGTTGATGTGCCTGGGGGGCGAAAGATTCATGAAAAAACCACGCCTCTTTTGGGAGGCGTCGCAATTCTTATTGCTTTTAATACAGCCCTTCTGGCGAATATGGTTCTGGAAAGGGACGTTATTTTTTTGCTTTGTGGAGGGATCATTGTTGCCATGATGGGGCTGGTGGATGATTGGCGTGGTGTATCGGCCAGGCTGAAGCTGTTTGTTCAGATTTTCATTGTCCTTGTTTTGATTTACGTCGGAATTGTATTGAATCTGTTTCCTCGAACCGTGTGGGGTTACTGGTTAAATGTTTTATTTACGATCCTCTGGATTATCGGGATAACAAACGCCATGAATTTCATTGACGGCATGGACGGGCTGGCAGCGGGAATAGGCGCTATCATAGCCATGTTCATGGGAATAGTGGCATTTCAGACCGATCAGCCATTTATGGGGTGGATTGCCATAGCCATGATGGGAAGCTGTCTTGGTTTTCTCCCTTTTAATTTTGGATTAAAGAGGCCTGCTTCCATATATCTCGGTGATGCTGGGAGCACTTTTATCGGTTTTATGCTGGCTGCCCTGGCTATCAAGGGAAACTGGGCGGATAACAGCCGAATCGTATCCTTTTCAGTGCCTGTGCTGATTTTCTGGATTCTTATATATGATATGGCCTACATTACCATAGAAAGGATCGTGACCGGCAAGGTAAAAAGTCTGAAGCAATGGATCGATTATGTCGGCACAGACCATATTCATCACCGATTGTACAATCTTCTTGGCGACAGGAGAAAGGCTGTTTTATTTATCTATTTTCTGTGCGCGACACTGGGTATCAGCGCCATAACTCTTCGCTATGCAAGGCCGATAGATGGCATGCTCCTTGTCGTTCAAGCCTTTTTAATTACGATAATAGTATCTATCGCAGAATATTCGGGCCGTAATCGCTGATATTATTTCTAACAGTTAAAATGCTTCAGCCGTTGCATAGTTCATTAAAAAAAACTGTGAACTATGAACCGACAACTGTGAACTGTTATTATTATTTTGATGCTGTTGACATTGTTTTATGTCGAAGTTATTTTATATAATCAGAAATTTACAAACTCAGTATCTGGTCAACCTGAGGCAGCGGACAATTAAATTTAAGAACGGCTGAAACTCGCACATAAGTGAGCGTAAAGAAATAACTTAGAGCAATCCTTTTATAAAAAGCTTGCTAAAGCCGACATTATTCG
>JAYENE010000112.1:0-4604 GCA_034721935.1 Thermodesulfobacteriota bacterium | reverse complement strand
GATCTTGATGCATAAGGGTTTGCGAAAACCACAGGCATACCCGTGGATATGTCGAGGATTTTCGCGAATCCTTGATGCGCAAGAGATCGGTGCAGATCGAGTAAAAAATCGCTCAATTTAGGTTTTATATATTACGCTGAACATTTACATTCATAATATCATATGATCGGAAAATAAGTTTTTCCTTCTCAAGTCTTTTGCTGGGCAAAGGAATAAGATCTAAAGAATTTAATCTCTCTTTTAAATCATCCTTTGATGGGACAGCATTTAAACCCTCGCCAAGCTTTTTGCCGGAAACAGTATCAAGCGCTATTGCGGTCTTTCCGTCTGAAACCATAGAAAAAGGGATTTGATAACTTTCAAGTAATCTTGAAGCAGCAATAATTTCCCTTTGCCTTGAGCCCAATGAAGCTGCAGCGCATTTTATCGCCATATATTTTATTCCATCAACACAGACAGCAAGGTCTATCTGCGATTTGTAAGGTTTGCCTGCAATATTAAGTTCAATATCAACATCAACCTTAATATCTTCTTTGGAAAATCCTTTTTCGTTAACCAAAAAGCGTTCAACATCCTGCCTGTTTGCCTCAGCGCCAATGTGCGGCACCATTTCACCTGTAACAAAATCTGTAATCATTTCATGCGATTTTTTTACATCAGTCATAATTATACAAACCCTTTACTAAAATGAGCGATTAGTCATTAACTTTTAGCCCCGCGAATTCGCGGGGTCAAACTATATCAAGAGGGAGCATTACCAATTTGTTAAAGCCGAAAACATAAACTCTATTCGGGCGGGATAAACCCGCCCCTACGAAAATTGATGCACGTAACCCGTAGGGGCGGGTTTACCCTGCCTGCCATCGCTCTCGGCCAAATGAGGCGGTCAGCATCCCTTAAGACTTTCGCTCAGGCGAGGCGGGCGGCCCGCCCGATAAATGACGATGCTGTGGTATATTATTCCAATTTTAACAAACTGGTAATACTCCCAATCAAGATGTTATTAAAATAATTACCCGCATTTCTCATGAATAATTTATAGCCGTTATGTTTCTTGGATTAAAAAAGAATAAATGGTTTTGGTCAATGTCGCAAATTGGGCCAAATAAGTAAAGCACGAAAAATCTTCGGCGGGAAAATGGTATGTGAAGGATATGATTATTATATAATTTCCTTGACCATACAAATTAAACATTGATAAATAATTGAGGATCATTGAATCCTCGGGGAGCATTACCAATTTGTTAAAGCCGAAAACATAAACTCTATTCGGGCGGGATAAACCCGCCCCTACGAAAATTGATGCACGTAACCCGTAGGGGCGGGTTTACCCTGCCTGCCATCGCTCTCGGCCAAATGAGGCGGTCAGCATCCCTTAAGACTTTCGCTCAGGCGAGGCGGGCGGCCCGCCCGATAAATGACGATGCTGTGGGATATTATTCCAATTTTAACAAACTGGTAATACTCCCAATCCTCGAACCCTTTGCATCAACTAACAGGAAAATATTATGGACAAAAAAGTATCCGTGATCGGCGCAGGCAATGTAGGCGCTACTATTGCCCAAAGACTTGTTGAAAAAGAGTTATGCGATGTGGCATTGATAGATATTATTGAAGGAATGCCTCAGGGAAAGGCATTAGATCTTTCCGAAGCCGCGCCTATTGAAAAGCATGATGCTCACCTTTCAGGCTCAAACAGCTTTGAAGCCTCCGCAAAATCCGATATCATTATTATTACAGCGGGCATACCAAGAAAGCCGGGCATGAGCAGGGACGACCTTATAAGCACCAATGCAGAGATTGTGAAAACTGTTACGCAGCAGGCAGAAGAGCTGTCTCCGAAAGCCATTCTTATTGTTGTAAGCAATCCTCTTGATGCCATGTGCCAGGTTGCGTATGAGGCAAGCGGTTTCCCAAGAAACAGGGTGATGGGCATGGCCGGAGTCCTTGACTCTGCGCGGCTTAAAGCCTTTATTGCAATGGAGCTGAATGTTTCTGTCGAAAATATTCATGCTTTTGTCCTTGGCGGGCATGGCGATACTATGGTTCCGCTTCCAAGATATTCCACTGTAGCAGGCATACCCATCACAGAGCTGCTTTCCAGGGAAAAAATTGACGCCCTGATTGACAGAACAAGAAAGGGCGGCGCTGAAATAGTGGGACTGCTTAAAACTGGAAGCGCATTTTACGCTCCGGCATCAGCCGCAGTGGAAATGGCTGAATCGATTTTAAAGGATAAAAAAAAGATTCTTCCCTGCGCAGCATATCTTAACGGTGAGTATGGGATAAAGGATCTTTTTATCGGCGTGCCGGTTAAACTCGGCGCAAACGGTATAGAGAAAATTATACAAATCAGTTTAACTGATGATGAAAAAACAGCTTTTCAGAAATCAGCGGATGCTGTCGCAGAACTTAAAGCTTTACTGAAACAAATAGCCTAAAAACTTTTAGCCACAGACCCACACGGATGAACACAGAAAAAAATGTCTTACGCAAAGGCACAAAGGCGCTAATAAAAACTACTGGATTCCGGCTTTCGCCGGAATGACAAAAAAATTGTCTCATCACGGAGACTACGAAGAAGACAGAGAAAAAACCGTTTTTTCTTTGCGCCTTTGTGTGAGATAATAGTAACAATTATTTCAGAACTAATTTTACAGCTCTTGCAACATTATGACTTATTCCGGGCAGAGCGCTTAACTCTTCGAGCGTTGCTGCCCGGATTTTTTTAATGCTTTTAAAATGTTTAAGAAGAATCGCTTTTCTTTTTTTGCCTATTCCAGGTATATTATCGAGAGCAGACTTCATAAATGTCCTGATTCGACGCTTCCGATGAAAAGTTATTGCAAAACGGTGAGCTTCATCCCTGATCCGTTGCAGAAAAAGAAGAAGGTCCCCTTCCCTGCCGAAGTTAATCGGATTAACCCTGCCGGGTTTATAGATTTTATCCTCCTTTTCCCCTCTTTTTTCATCCTTTTTTGCTATTCCAATAACTTCAAAATAACTATCAAGCTTTAGATCCTTAATTACAGACACGGCAATATTTATTTGCCCCTTACCGCCGTCAACCATCAGCATATCAGGATATGGTTTCGATTTATCACCTTTGCTGTAACGCCTTTTCAAAATTTCAGCCATGTATGCATAATCATCCTGTTTTGGAACGGTTTTAATCCTGTATTTCCTGTATGATGATTTTTTTGGTTTTCCTTTTTCAAATACAACCATGCCGGCTACAGGTTCAGTTCCTGAAATATTGGAGTTATCAAAACACTCAATTCGCAGTGGAACTATCTCCATCTTCAGCCTTTTCCGCAGCCTGTTAAGCAGATCCATGTTAGAGGCGTTTGAATCTATTTGATCTTTCAGCCTGTCTTGGGCATTTTGAAGGGCCATATTTAACAGGCGTGCTTTTTCGCCTCGTTGCGGATGCAAAATATTCACCTTTTTCCTTTTTAAGATATATAGCCAATCTTCAAGCAAGGAAGCATCATTAAGAGGCATGGGAACAAAGATCTCCTTTGGAATAAATGGGGTCCTTTCATAATACTGCGTCATAAAGGTCCTGATCATTTCAGCATTACCTGACATTGTTTCTGAAAAACTGTAATGTCTAACCCCTAAAAGACAGCCCCTGCGGATAAACAGAAGGGTAATCAGGCAATATTCATAAGATCCGGCAACAGCGAGTACATCCCTGTCTGTAAAATCGGTGGTAACAACTACTTGGTTTTCAAGGGTTTTTTCAAGAGCCGACATTTTGTCCCTGAGCGTTGCCGCACGTTCAAATTCCAACGCCTTAGCAGCGACCGCCATTTCATTTTTTATTTTATTTATCAGCTCTGGTGTTTTTCCTTTTAAAAACTGGATTACCTCTTTTACTATTTCATTATAAGCGTTTTTATCAACATCAAAACAGCACGGCGCAAGGCATGCCTTTATCTGGAAGTTAAGACAGGGGCGTAATCTTTTTTTAAACTCTTTTGTTTTACATTTGCGAAGCTTGAAGGTTTTATTGATTATTTTAAGTGTCTCACGCACAGCATGGGAAGATGCAAATGGGCCAAAATAGATAGAGCCGTTTTTTTTTATTTCCCGGACAATTGTCAGGTTTGGATACAGGCTGTTTATATCCAGGCGCAGACATGGATATCTTTTGTCGTCTTTTAAAATTACATTATATCTTGGCTTATGACGCTTAATAAGGTTTGATTCCAATATCAGCGCTTCTTTCTCGGTTCTGGTAATTATTGTTTCAAATGTTGAGATTTTCCTGACAAAAGTTCTGGTTTTTATATCCAATTGCGCCTGGTTTGAAAAATATGAACTGATCCTTTTTTTAAGGTTGCCGGCTTTTCCTATGTAAATTATCTTTCCGCAGTCATTCTTCATCAAGTAAACACCGGGCTCAGAGGAAACCACAGATAATTTTTTATTCAGATCTACTTCCATTATCCCTCTTGATTGGGAGTATTACCCAGAAATTTACAAACTCAAAAAGTAACCTGCCAACAACCTGATGTGGCGGGCAGTTAAATTTAAAACGGCTGACTGTTTGAGCATGTTAGTGAGCGTTAAGAAATAACGACGACCAAATAAAATTT
>JAYENE010000111.1:0-4688 GCA_034721935.1 Thermodesulfobacteriota bacterium | reverse complement strand
AAATGGCATTTTAAACCTGGTTCTTTCTTAACGATTTCTAATTCCTTCAAACAGTTTCCTGCTTTAAATCTGATCACACCCGAAGCTTGATTTCAGATGGTTTGTTGCATAACGCTAAAGTATTACATATTTGGTGAAATAGTGAAAAATCGAAGCCGTGAAGTGGCATAATATAAGCTCTTCACGAGACCATCAAAAATAGGATAATAAAATAATAATGGAACGTGACATTTACAGTTGGTTGAAAAACTGGAAAAACGAAAAGAGACGAAAACCACTGCTAATTCGCGGTGCACGACAGGTAGGCAAGACCTGGCTTGTTGAATATTTTGGGAAAAGAATTTTTAAGCAGTTTGTTGAAATCAATTTTGAATTTCAGCCACATTTTAAAACCTGTTTTTCAACACTGAATCCCTTTGAAATTGTAGAAAAAATTGAACTCACTTCCAATGTCGATATAAACCAAGGCTTAACTCTCCTTTTTCTTGATGAAATACAGGAATGCCCGCAAGCATTAAAAGCATTGCGCTACTTTTATGAAAAAATGCCTGGATTGCATGTTATTGCTGCAGGTTCTCTGCTTGAGTTTGTAATGGATGCTGAACAAATTTCTATCCCTGTTGGACGTACTCAGAATATCTATCTGCCTCCTTTGTCATTTGGAGAATTCCTTACTGCATGCGGAGAACAAAAAATTAGAACCTATTTAAAAAACCTTACAATTACTAAACAGGTTCCTGAATCAGTGCATATAAAATGCATTTCTCTGTTACGTAATTATCTATATCTCGGAGGTATGCCGGAATCAATTGCTCTATGGCTTGAATTAAAGAAATTTTCAAAGACAGATGAAATGCAACAGAATTTGTTGCAAAATTACCGGCATGATTTCGGCAAATACGGCAGACGTGTAAATATTTTTCTTATTGAAAAAATATTTAATCACGCCCCAGGCATGGTTGGCAACAAGTTTAAATATTCACATATCGACAAACAGACCAACTCGAGAGACATAAAAAAATCTCTTGAACTGCTTATTAAAGCTCACATAATTCATAGAATTACAGCAACTTCCGGTTCAGGTCTTCCATTGCATGCTCATTGTAATGAAAAGGTTTTCAAAATTCTTTTTCTCGATGTAGGCCTTCTGCAGAATTCCATGGGTATAAACAAGGAAACATATATGTCAGATAATTTTCTCGCAGTTTATAGAGGATCGGTTGCTGAACAGTATGTAGGCCAGCAACTGCTCGCCCTGAAAAAACCGTTTGAAGAACCGTCTCTTTTTTACTGGTGCCGTGAAACAAGGGGCAGCGCAGCAGAAGTTGATTATCTTTGGCAAAAAGGTGAACAGATTCTGCCTGTTGAAGTAAAAGCAGGTAAAACCGGCGCACTTAAAAGTCTCAGACTTTTCCTTTCTGAAAAAAAAGTGTCGTTTGGAATCAGATTTTCTCTTTATCCCTTATCATATACCGACTCAATATTATCAATACCGCTTTATGCCATTGAAGCCATGCCCGGTCTTATTGATCAAGTAATTTCCGACGATAAATGCTGATAATAGGGCTCCTTTTGCAATCCCACTGGTAATTACTCAGCCGCGGATCTACGCTGATTATCACTGATATTTTCTTTTATTATCATATAGAAATCTTTTGAACCACAATAGCAAGCGCATTCCCCACCATGCTTCTATCCTTGCATACCACTTGACTTTGACGAGGAAATTGTTTACAGAATATACAACAAGTTGCTGCGCTAATATCCCCGATTTACATAGCCATAATTGGGAGTTGCAGGATGGGGTAGGATAACCGGGAATGGATTGGCCCGACTGACCGCTATTTGAATTTGATTGAAGCTCCCCGCCGCAAGCAGCGGGGAATGCGCTCGCTGTTCAGTTCAATCCGGCAATCTGCAACCATTTACCGTAATTTATAATAGTCGGTAACACCATACACGCGAAAGGTTGCTTTGCTGTCAGAGTCTTTTTCAAAAATTTTACATAGATGTCGTTAACTCAGGTAATTTTATTATTAATCACCAATTGATGATATTGAATTTATTGCGCATATGTTTAAAAATGCAATTTTGAAAAATCTGTTTTTTATCGAAATGGTGTATCTAAACGGAAATCATACAATTACTTGTTCTATTTTGAGAGATCATTGCCTCATATAGAAATAAATATTATAAGTAACCGTTCACGGTTCAAAGGTTCAGGGTTTACTTCAACCTGAACCTAAACTATCCTGTCTGCCTCGCAAGCTTGGCGGGCGGACAGGTGATTCATAATTTCTAAACAGTCTTGCACTAAAAGTTCATAGTGAGCTTTGCGTAGCGTTCAATTAACGATGCACAAATGCCTAAGTTTCTTATAGCCCTGAACGGTGAACTTTTGAACCTGTGAACCCTTACTATTATAATATATTAAAGGAATTAACCATGGGAGAAATGACTAACCGTGTTACTGAAAAAGCTCTTTCACTTCCAGCAGACATACGTCTGAACCTGGTGGAAAAGCTTATAACAAGCCTAAATTTGCCAATAGATAAGGATATTGATCGCCTTTGGGCAGAAGAGGCGGAGCATCGCATATCCCAAATCGAAGCTGGTGAGGTCAGGCTCGTCCCAGGTGAAGAGGTTTTTTCCAAGATCCGAGCAAAATACGGGAAATGAGATTTTACACGCCGCTGTCTGGTCAGCCGATTCCCCTTTGGTATTATCTATCAGGTGAAGTCCGGCTACGTCCGCATTATCGCGGTTGCCGATCTTCGAAAACGCCCAAATTACTGGCGGGATAGAGTGTAAGCAGAACCAGCCAACACACCTGACGCCAAAAGCCAAGAACTTATGGTCGTTTGCTTCTTGACCCTTGCAAGGTAAAATGTTCCCTCGTTCCTACGTTCCTACGTTCCTACGTTGGAATGCATAATTGGTGCAATTATTTTCCGTCAAGAAATAGGCGTAGATTGAAAAAAACAACTGAGGTTGTCTTTTTCTTTTTCAGAGCTTGCGCAAATGCTTATGCAAAAAATCTTGAAGCGGAGATCTGGTAAAGTCCATCCTCTCTTTTTTCGGCAATATTCTCCTGTCTGACAACCTGAACAAAAGAAATGTCTCCCAATGTATTTCTGTTCTTGCGATGATGATAATCTATGGCTGAACGGGAAAGTTTAGCTTCAACCATTAACCATGGCTCCTTGTTCCGCAGTATCAGGAAATCGGTTTCCCTGCCATCACGGTCGCGTAGAAAATGCAAATTGAAATTGCCAATTCCTGCATCTGTCCAGAGTTCCAAAAGCGTTTTAAGCTCAACCGCTATATAATTTTCAAATTGTGCGGCAGGATCATTTATTCTTGTCCAGTCAAAAAAATACACTTTGTTTTCCTTGGTCAGGGATCGAGCAATTTTTTTAGAATATGGCGAAATTCTGAATATCAAGTATCCCAGTTCCATAGCCTTCAGATAGTTGGAGATTGTGGCAAAACTGCATTTAATATTTGCAGTTAAGGAATTTACAGATAAAGGCGAAGCAATTTTTGAGGGAAGCAGATACATGAGAGTGGCAATATTTTCAAGCTCCTGAATTCTGGTCAAATCCCTCATGTCTTCGCGAATAAGTCTGTCAACATAATCGGTTCGCCACTTGTTGTGAAATCGAACAGAAGCAGAAAGCAGGGGTTCCGGAAATCCACTAAACCGCAACAATGCGGAAAGCTCTTTTTCTTTATATGTTGGGTAATCCAGTTTTTGCATTATCCAGTCGTCTGCATCTGTCGGAGGCTCAAGAAAAGATTTGCCAGTCAGTTCTCTTAAACCTAAGTTGAGCGATTTATTGCGAAGATATGTGCCGAGATCTTGATGCATAAGGGTTTGCGAAAACCACAGGCATACCCGTGGATATGTCGAGGATTTTCGCGAATCCTTGATGCGCAAGAGATTGGTGCAGATCGAGTAAAAAATCGCTCAATTTAGGTTAAAGTAACAGGATTCAGATGAAAGGTAAAATATCTGCCTGCCAGACTGTCGCCGCTTTTACGCATCATGTCGAGTCTGGCAGACCCGGTAACTATAAAGCCGTTTTCTTCTCCAAATGAATCGAAAAAATCTTTCAGGACATTTTTCCATTCAGGGTACTTGTGAATTTCATCCATACATAGCCATCGCCTTCCATTTGATGGCTTTACATTGTATAGTTCTCGAACGAAAAAATGATAGTCAGCTATATACCGATCCCTTGTTTTACGGTCATCCCAGTTATAATAAAGCTTCAGGCAGTTCTGTTTTTTGAGGAATTCCTTTGCGGCAGTAGTCTTTCCGGTCTGCCTGGGACCGATAATAAAACGCATCTGCCGCCCGAAATCTCTGGAAAAGGCGATTTTGCTGATATGTCGTTTAATCATCATTTAAACAACTTGTATTGTTTCAAGGAAAAAAACAAGGCTTTTTTTGATAACACCTTAAATTTGCCATGGCACGTTTAAGCACATATAAAATATTGTCTGTTCCGGTTTCGGGAAATTCGCGCGCACTTCGGACGTCATCAACTTATCCCCTCATTCCCACGCTCCTGCGTAGGAATGCATAATCGGCATCAATTATTTCCCATCAAAAAATAGGCGTAGATTGAAAAAACAACTGAGCTTCACTTTTCTTTTTTCAGGGCCTGTGCAAATGAAAAATA
>JAYENE010000110.1:0-4705 GCA_034721935.1 Thermodesulfobacteriota bacterium | reverse complement strand
GATTTGCTTGCAATGTACTTGCGAGATGATAAGAAATATATAGCACAACAAGGCTAATGCAGCCGACACAAAAAGCCGTGCGGCTGATTAGCGCGAAGCTCACTCATAAAAATTTTTGAAAGAGGTTGTGGATATGAACGAAAGAATAGCAAATGCTTACAGGAATGGTGAATTGGTCCTCTTAATTGGGGCAGGTGCTTCTTTAACCTCATTAGATCAAAATGGAAAAAACCTTCTCTCTTCAAAAGAGCTTGCGCAAAGAATTGCTGAAGAATCGGGATGGGATTATTCTGGTGAGCCTTTACCCTCAGTATATGCTGCTGCAAAAAAAGTATTAGGTGATAAGTTAAATGATTTGATTATTGGGTTTTATAGGCATTGCAGACCATCGCACGAATATTTAACTGTTTCAAAATACTCCTGGCCTCGAATATACACCCTAAACATTGATGATGCATTAGATAAAGCCTTGTTTTATTCTCCACAAAAAGTGAATATTAGGCGGGAGTTGCGGGACGTCCATAAATAAGTAAATAACTATCTATTAAGCATGGGAAGGCTTGCGGTACATCAGTTTATAAGGGAGAAATATATAACGTTGTTGACTATGTTGAATAACTCTGTTGTAAATAGTTTTGACGGACAGGATGGGTGGGCTGATGGGTATTCGTTAAGAGTAACGCAACTCTATTATCGCACCAGATACAAAAAGGAACATTATGATACTTGGCCTCCCTTGATGAAAATGCTTTCAACTCGCCCTAAAAATGCGTTGACGAACTATTTTAGAAACGAAAATATTTTGGATAATCCACAAAAAATTGCAGGTTTGGGCAGAGTGAAACTTGCGAAAATAAAGAACCTTGGGCGGAGATCAGTCAAAGAAATAGCTTTTGCTCTGCATGCCATTGGGTACATGGACAGTTGGTAAATAATAATATGGTGTCAAAGCTTTGACTCCGATTCTGTGGATTCTTAAAAGAAGCCAGATAAAAAGGAATTTGCATAATCCGCAAGTGGAACAGACGGCTTTTATCTTGCGGCTTGAGCGCATTAAGTCTATATTGCAACTACTTGACGGGGTCAGTAGTAAAGTAGAATACTTATGTCGCTTTTTGATTATCTATGCTCGGATTGTGGAAAACAAAACGAAGTACTTATTGTTGGTTCAGATGATCAGCCGCAGTGTCAGTCGTGCGGCAGCCGCAATCTTACCAAACTACTTTCCGCACACTCATCAATATCCGGGGTTTCCCAAAACTCTATACCCGGTCCTGGCGACACAACATGTTGCGGATCAAGCCCCGGCCATGCCGGTTGCGCAGGGCCCGGTAGCTGTTGCGGTCATAAACCTGATTAAACTTTTTGTAACCGTTCACGGCAGGGATATTCGGGACATTCTATATTCAACTTAATTCATGATGTGTAATATGTTATTCGGGTTACATGCCTAAAAAATCATAAATAGATACTTCGGGAGCTTTACACTATATTATTGCAGGGGGATTGGTGCAATCCATTCCCTTATGACCTCCGAAGCTGAAAGGGGAGTTTGAGACGCAGTTGAAGGAAGAAGCGAGATTAAATGCTCTGATTGCTGAGAATTTGGGAAAGGTGAAAATCAAAGGAAAGAGATAAAAGTAATGGTATTGAAAAATGCGATACGTCACTAAAGAAAATATGCAAATCTGATAAAAAATGGGTTAGAAGATGGGTAATACATTAAATCCGAACAGTGATTATATTAACTTCCTTACTGAAGTAAAGGAACGAATACGTCGTTCCCAATATGAAGCGCTTAAAGCCGTCAACAAGGAATTAATACAACTTTACTGGGATATTGGACGGATGATTGTCGAAAAACAGCAAGACCTTGGCTGGGGCAAATCTGTGGTTGAACAGCTTTCAAAAGATATTCAGAAGGAATATCCTGGGATTCAAGGATTCTCGACAACTAACCTCTGGAATATGAGGCTATTTTATTCGGAAATTCAGCAACATGAAAAACTCCAACCATTGGTTGGAGAAATTAGCTGGACAAAAAATATCCTGATTCTGACCAAATGCAAAGATCCTCTGGAGCGGGAATTTTATATGTTGCATGTCAGGAAATTCGGATGGACCAAGGATGTCCTGATTCATCAGATTGAAAACAAAACCTATGAAAAGTATCTGCTGAATCAGACAAACTTTGACCAGACTCTGCCTGAAAAATACAGACATCAGGCAAAGTTGGCGGTAAAAGACCATTACACATTCGATTTTCTGGAACTGGCAGAAGAACACAGCGAGCATGAACTGGAACAGGCCATGGTGAAAAATATTCGTAAATTTCTGATTGAAATGGGTGTGTGGTTTACCTTTGTGGGCAACCAGTTCAGGCTAAATGTTGGTGAGAAAGAGTACTTTATCGATTTGCTTTTGTTCCACCGAAAATTAAAACGGTTTATTGCTGTGGAATTGAAAATCGGTGAATTTAAGCTGGAATACAAGGGAAAGATGGAGTTTTACCTGATCGCTCTGAATGAACAATATAAAGAAGATGATGAAAATGATGCGATTGGCATAATTGTATGTAAAAGCAAAGATAAAACAGTTGTGGAATATTCGCTCAAAACAACCACTCAGCCGATTGGCGTGGCCACTTATAGCACCTCGTCTTATCTACCGGAAGAATACAGCAAATATCTGCCTGCGCCAGAAGTGATTGCAGAACGACTGGCTATTGTTAAGGATTTGTTTGAAGATGTCGAAAGAGGAAGTGTCAAAGCTTGAATTGTGAATAAGATATTCCTCTATTCAAGACACCAAGACTGGACACCAAAACTGCTCCGATCAGACCATATAGTACAGATAATGAAATGGATAGGAAGTTGATATTGTGCTGAATATTAATGCCGCAGAGCAACTTAGCTTATTTGATCTCAAGTCCAGGTCACAAAGCAAAGAGCTGGGACAGTTTTTTACGGAGTCCAAAACAGCCGATTATATGGCATCGATGCTCTACTCCATTAACAATGTTGAGTTGGTAAAAATTCTTGATGCTGGTGCAGGAGAAGGAATTCTTACAACATCTGCAGCTCGCCGCTGTTTAGAGATAGGAAACCGTCGAGTCCATGCAGTTCTTTTCGAGATAGACAAAAATATATTGACAGCACTCGAAGAAAACATGGATCGATTGGTTAGAATATTTATCAAAAAAGGAGGAAAATTCTCATATGAAATTCTAAATGAGGATTTTGTTTTGTCGAGACCAGATAAACACGAACGTAGTTTTCATATCTCAATAATCAATCCGCCATATTTCAAGTATAACTCCAAAGACTCTGTATATAGTGGAGCAACCGCCGATCTGTTTAAAGGGAATCCCAATATTTACGCATCCTTTATGGCGGTTGTGTCATCCTGCCTGGTGTCAAGGGGTCAAATGGTAGCTATTGTTCCACGTAGTTTTACAAATGGCCTATATTTCAAAGGGTTCCGCAGCTATCTCCAGTCACAGATGAGCTTAGAACGAGCGCATATCTTTCGATCCAGAAATCAGCTTTTTAAAAATATGGGGGTTCTACAAGAGAATATTATTTGTAAATTCGTAAAAGGTGAACAGCAACCAACTATAGAAATATGGTCGAGTACCTGCTCAGAAGACTTGGCGAAATCTGAAGTAATCCGATATCCGCAAAAATTGATTATTGACAGAAGCAATCGACATAACATTATTCGGATTCCGGAAAGTGCGACAGACAGTCATATTCTGAGGTTAGTTGAAGATTGGCCCAGCAGCTTTGAAGAAAACAATTACTACATTTCCACCGGCCCGGTGGTGGAATTTCGCACAAGAGAATTTATTACAGCAACGGCCCAAAAAGGTAGCATTCCTTTGTTACGAATGCACAATGTTAAGGCGTTCCGCATAGAATGGACAGGAAAACACTGGAAGGACGCGCATTTTATTTTGAAAAAAGGACACGAGAAACACACCCTTAGTAACAAACTCTATGTAATTCTAAAGCGGTTCAGCTCTAAAGATGAAAAGCGTCGTCTTGTCGCAGGTATCCATGACCCTGAACGATCCAAAGACCACCTGATTGGATTAGAAAATCATTTGAACTATATCGGAGTAAAAGGTGAAGATATGGATCTTCCAGAAGCATTTGGGTTGGCTGCGTTGTTTAATTCTACGTTTATGGATCGTTATTTCCGGT
Source organism: Thermodesulfobacteriota bacterium (assembly GCA_034721935.1). Taxonomy (GTDB): domain Bacteria; phylum Desulfobacterota; class Desulfobacteria; order Desulfobacterales; family ETH-SRB1; genus Desulfaltia. The sequence continues at coordinate 500 of JAYENE010000110.1, read as the reverse complement.
CTATATCTGGAAATACCCAAGTTAATGCTACAGAAATACGACTTTTAAAATTGCCAATAAGAGATCAGATTATATCTATAGGAAAGGAAGTACAGAGGGCTAAAGGCTATGAACAATCGGCAGTAGATGAGATTGTCCAATCCGCACTAAATATACGGGGCATATAATGAGCACAAAAAAACAGCGAGAGAAGAAGCTAAAACAGTCTAAGAAAATATTAAAAGCTCTTGGTATGCCAAAGGCACAATATAACGATAGATCAGGATGGGTATTTTTGGCTCTATCAGATATTCAACCGGAAAGTTCATGGGGTAACGCAAAATCACCACTGCTCCCAACAGTAGATGTCATGCAGTTCATCCGTGAGTACTACAGGCAGGATTACAAACCAAATAGTCGTGAAACTATCCGCCGCCAGACATTACATCAATTTGAGCAAGCCCGAATTGTAGATCGGAATCGGGATGACCCTTCTCGTCCTACAAATAGCAAAGATAATA
>JAYENE010000109.1:0-4720 GCA_034721935.1 Thermodesulfobacteriota bacterium | reverse complement strand
GATACTTGTTGATATTGACGAATACGCAAAAGAGCTTTCACGATATATTCATTTAAACCCGGTCAGAGCGAAAATGGTTAAAACTCCGGAGGAATATGAGTGGTCGAGCTATCAATTTTACATCGGCAAGAAAAAACCTCCGGAATGGCTGTATAGAGATTTTATTCGTTGGATATTTCGGCAAAAAAGTTTCAATTCCACAAAAAGGGTATCACAAGTTTGTAACCGCAATAGTTAACAAGAAATATGACAACCCATTAGGTGAGGTTGTGAGTTCGACACTGCTGGGCAGCCCTGATTTTATAGCTTTTATTAAGGATAAATTTTTATTGGGCAAAAAACCTGATAAAGAGCTTCCGGCTTTAAAAGAATTGGTTGATAAAGCATCCCTGAAAGATATATTTAATGAAGTTGAATCCGTTTTCGGAAAAGAACCGGCTTTGGGCCGAAATGTAAAAATGTTTCTTTGCCGGAAATATACCAACGAAAAACTAAAAAGTATCGGCGCTTATTTCAGGATTGGAGAATCCGGCGTGTCCCAGGCATGCAGGCGTGTTAAAGATAAAATAAGAAAAGACAAAAAACTTCAGACCTCGGAATTAGAAATATAGAATTCGTTATTAATTACCAATAATACAATATGTTATAGCTATTTTTGAGATAAACTGGACATTCACCACCTTGAAGTTTTGTCATAAACCACAATATATGGTGTTTATTGTAAATAAAAATTGTATATATTGATTTGTAGCTACTAAACAATTACCGTATTGTCCAGGAATACTCCTCAATTTGGGTGTCGTATTCTGAGGTCTGAACTTGAAAGAAAAATCTCAAAGATTGAAAAAAAGATAAATGTGTGAAGAATGAAGACCTGACCCCTTTGCCTTTCTTAACGCTTCTTTGAATCTTGATGAAACAGGATCTATACAATGAAAATTATTTCTGTGGTTGGTGCCAGGCCGAACTTTATGAAAATTGCGCCATTTATTCATGCAATTAATGCCCACAATGCTAATAATAATGGTTCTGATTCCAATTTGCCCAAAATAGAGCATATACTGGTTCACACGGGTCAGCATTATGATGACAGCATGTCAAGGTCCTTTTTTAAAGCCCTCAATATTCCGGCGGCAGATATAAACCTGGGGGTAGGGTCAGGCACCCATGCCGAGCAGGTTGGTAACACCATGATGGCTTTTGAAAAGGTACTCCAAAAAGAGAAGCCCGACTGGGTAGTGGTGGTAGGAGATGTCAACGCCACCTGTGCCTGCTCCATTACCGCAAAAAAAGAAAACATCAAAGTTGCGCATATTGAAGCAGGTCTCAGATCCCGGGATATGACCATGCCCGAAGAGATTAATCGTCTGGTGACTGACAGGTTGTCTGATTTGCTGCTTACACCGGATATCATGTCAAGTGAGAATCTCATCAATGAAGGGGTGCCGGAAGAACAGGTGCAGTTTGTGGGAAACATCATGATTGATACTCTGGAAGCCAATAAAGATAAAGCGTTGCAGTTGGATATCAGGCAGATTATTGCTGATAATCTGATAAGTGAGGCGTATCAGGATTGCCGGGCAGGGCAGAAGAATGTGAATATTGCGTTGCTTCCAATTGATAATTTTGCTTTGCTCACCATGCATCGCCCTTCCAATGTTGATGAAGAGCCGGTTTTAAGGGAGATTGTAACGTTTTTAACAGAAGAGTTTGTTAAAGAGCTGCCCCTTTTCTGGATACTTCATCCAAGAACAAAAAAGCAGTTGCAAAATTTCGGGCTGTGGGATCGTGTGTTACAGTGTGATGGTCTGTTTTTGATGAACCCGCTGGGATATCATGAACTGCTTTGCCTGAATATGGCAGCAAGTATAATGCTCACTGATTCAGGAGGTTTGCAGGAAGAGTGCTGTGTCTTAGGCACATCATGCCTTACCCTGCGGTGGAACACTGAACGTCCTGTGACCCTGCGTGAACATGGAGGGGCTTCAGTTCTGGTGGGCAACGATGTGGCGCAGATTCGGAAGATGTTTAAAGAGAGTATAACACAGAAAAAAACGCCTGTCCGCCCTGAATTGTGGGATGGAAAGACTGCAGGACGTATTGTTCAGGCTTTGATCAATGCCGGCTGATGGAAAAATTATCTGATGGTTAAACGCACCTTGGATATCGTTGCTTCTGTTGCTGGATTATTGCTTTTAAGTCCGCTGCTGGTGATGCTGACCCTGATAGTCAAGATAAAGCTCGGTTCTCCAATTCTGTTTAAACAGATGCGGCCGGGACTTTATGGAGATCCTTTTGTTGCTTATAAATTTCGGACTATGACTGATGAGCGGGATGGGGACGGGAATCTGCTGCCGGATGGGGTGCGGTTGACCCGGCTGGGGAGAATTGTTTTGCCAACTAAGTTACTTAGGGCTCGACAAAAAATAACTTCACATTTCAGGCGCTGATGCATCCCGCCTGACTGCGTTGCGAAAATTCTGAATATGCTTGATATTCATGCTTTTTCGCGCCTTGTCAGCCGAGCGCCTCAACACCTGAAATTGCGAACTTATTTTTTGCCGAACCCTTAGTGTTATAGTATGAGTATAAAACGAGTTTTCAAAACCCGTTATTTTAGCCGCTGGTTTCGCAAGATCGGACTTTCTGATGTGGCATTATGCCAGGCGGTCAAAGAGATGGAGCAAGGGCTCATCGACGCGCATCTTGGCGGAGGCGTAGTAAAGAAGCGCCTGGCGATGCCTGGTAGAGGAAAACGTGGCGGCGTCAGAACTTTGGTGGCTACAAACAAGGGCAACAGTTGGTTTTTTTTATTCGGGTTCGAGAAAAATGCGCGCGCCAATATCACAGCCGGGGAATTAGAAGGTTTGCGGGAAATCACCAGACAATTACTCGGCATGACCTCAAAACAGCTTGGCGAAGCGGTTCAAGATAGTTCATTACAGGAGATCTGCCATGACCAGGAAAGTTAAGTCCAAAAGTCGCATTTTAGAAGCTGTGCATGAGACGGCAGGCGACCTCCATCGTCTCGGTTTCATCAATAAGCGAAAAATGCGCGAACTCGACGCCCTTTGCCTCACAATAGAGGTGCCGGAATACGATGCGGAAAAGATCCGGGCCATCCGCGAGCGCTACAAGCTTAGCCAGCCGGTACTGGCTTCGATCCTCAATATCAGCCTCTCGACTGTGCGCCAGTGGGAGATTGGAAAAAAGAGCCCAAGCGGTCCGTCCCAAAAACTGCTTAACTTACTTGACCGGAAAGGACTGGAAACATTAATTTAAAGTCAACGCTTGTTGGGCATCCATAGGGTTCGGTAAAAGTCAGTAAATAACCTCACAGAGTTAGATCCAAACAAATCGCAGGTCAGAGCATCCGTTCCGGCTGCCTATTTGAGCATTTCCGAGAAGATTGAAAGAGCAGTTTTAAATGCTTGATTCTAAACGCTATACAAATTTGGCCAAACGCCTTTTTGATCTGACAGTGGCTGTTCCTTCTGTGATTGTTCTTTTGCCGATTTTTATTCTTATCAGTTTTTTTGTGCGTATTAGAATCGGATCGCCTGTTCTTTTTTGTCAGGTGCGGCCGGGGCTGCATGGCAGGCCTTTTACTATTTATAAATTCCGCACTATGACGGATGAGCGTGATGAGAATGGCAACTTATTCCACGATGCCGAGAGGCTGACACCCTTCGGCCGGTTTTTGCGCAGAACCAGCCTGGACGAACTGCCGGAATTATGGAATGTGATTAAGGGGGATATGAGCATTGTGGGGCCGAGGCCCCTTTTGATGCAATATTTGGATCGGTATACGCCGGAGCAGGCGAGGCGGCATGAGGTAAAGCCTGGAATTACCGGCTGGGCGCAAGTTAACGGGCGGAATGCGATTAGCTGGGAGGATAAGTTTAAGCTGGATGTGTGGTATGTGGATAATTGGAGCATCTGGCTTGATTTGAAGATTATTCTGATGACGGTTTTGAAGGTGCTGAAAAGGGAGGGGATCAGTCAGGCTGATCACGCCACGGCGCGGGAGTTTTTGGGGTCTCACGCAAAGGCGCCTCAGTACGATCTTCCGGACCTACGGGGTAAATAAAGGCGCTAAGAAAGATAAAAAAAAAGAATGATTTTATGACGGCACAATTATCATCATCACCTCCTGACGGTTATATCGAATGGCTTAAGGATCTTAAGGTGCGGATTCGATCTGCTCAGCAAAAGGCGGTTCTTGCCGCCAACAGTGAAATGCTGATTTTGTATTGGCAGATTGGGCGAGATATTTTGCAACGGCAACGGGCACTGGGTTGGGGAGCTAAGGTTGTTGACCGCTTGTCCGCTGATTTGCGTCGCGAATTTCCTGAGATGAAGGGTTTTTCTCGTGCTAACCTTCTTTATATGAGGGCTTTAGCGGAGTCTTGGCCAGACATGTCAATTGTCCAACAGCTTGTTGGACAAATACCCTGGGGGCATAACATAGCCTTGTTGACCAAGGTAAAGGATAGCGCTGAACGCGAGTGGTATGCCCGTGCTGCAATTGAAGCATGAAAGCGATAATCCCTCTATTGGATTGATTCTCTGTAAAGATAAGAATCGTCTGGTTGCCGAATATGCTCTTAAGGACATCGCTAAACCAGTTGGCATCTCTGAATATCGGCTGATAGATTCAATCCCGGAGAATTTACAGGGGAATTTGCCAAGTATTGAACAGATCGAAGCTGAGTTGTCA
>JAYENE010000108.1:0-4736 GCA_034721935.1 Thermodesulfobacteriota bacterium | reverse complement strand
TACTAATAAAATTAATCACTTTGCCGATAATTCCTTTTGGCAATGATTTGTTACGGGTCAGGTAGATTCTCGGCATCCAGGGAGCCAGAAGCTTTTTCACATTTCGGATATCTGAATCCATATCTGTGATGCCGATATAGACCGATGTCTCTTCTCCATTGCCTGTTTTTATATATTGCATCACCTTTTCAAAAACTTCTTTATGGGATGTGCCCCCGCTGTGTCTTCTTTTTAGCAAAACTTTTTTTCCTCATTTCCGATTGATTCATATTCTCTGGTCCAATTGACATCAGTATCATGCTTGATGACATATATTTTTTTATACACAGAAAATTACAAACTCAAAAAGTAACCTGCCAACAACCTGATGTGGCGGGCAGTTAAATTTAAAACGGCTGACTGTTTGAGCATGTTAGTAAGCGTTAAGAAATAACGACGACCAAATAAAGTTTTCTATGAGTCAGATAATGTCGGCTTTAGCAAGCTTTTTATAAAATGATTGCTCTAAGTTATTTCTTTACGCTCACTTACATGCGAGTTTCAGCCGTTCTTAAATTTAATTGTCCGCTGCCTCAGGTTGACCAGATAACGAGTTTGTAAATTTCTGATACATGTCTTTTGCCTGGCATATTATATCAATAGCCATGGACACATCATGGTCGCCAACCGACGCGGATTCGTCAATGCTTATAATCACAGTTCCGGGCTTTGGCTCGTCATCATAATCAGGCAGGTAGGGCAGGTAGTTTTTATTGACAAGCCATGAAAGCCTTGGTTTTCCCCATGTCGGATCCGCTGATCTGTCCAGAGCGCGGTTTAATGAATCTTTCAGTATCCGTTTCCAGTCGGCTTTAACACCGGTAAGTGACTCTAAAAACCGTTTTGAAGCTGTGGCGCCGTGTCCTCTTAATATCTCCTCAAACATATGACGGGCAAGGCTGGTATGACGGGCCACGTTTTTTTTAAATTTTTGCTTTTCCTCAATTAAATCAGGAACAACTTTTAATTTTCCGTCAACATCTTTTTGTATCCCTTTTTCCTTATCACCATCTTCTTCACCAAACCTGTCTTTGCTCGCAGAGTTAAGGCTTCCTGTATTTGATTTTACTTCCACATCATTTCGCTTTAACACATTATTGCGAAGCCTTATGTGAGACTGAATAACCCGGGGCATGCCGCCTGTCTGATTACTGCTTTTCTTATTTTTGTTTTTCGCATCAGACAGCATCTCTTTTGTTATTCTCGAAACAACTTCAGAAGTTTTGTTTAATTCATCATAGATGTCCTCTTCCAGCATGTCCCGGTATCGCGGATCATAAAGAAAAGGCTCCTCGCCCAAAAACATGCTGTCAGGATCATATTTAACAAGGTCTTTTTTAAAAAAGTCTTTAAGGTAAACAATAAGAGAATCGGTCATATAATCGGTTGCCATGCCCCACAGGGCAGGGTCTTTTGATTTGAGCCTCTGATCATGAAAAAAAAGGGTGTGCATTGCTTCATGAAGCAGCAGAAATGTAACCGATTCTTCCATGTCTCTTGTCTGTATAAACCGGCTGGATCTATTCAAATAAATAGTGTCTGCGTTTTTAAATGCCGGAATATCTTCCGGCAGATCAAGAAAACAGATATCATGGTTCAACAATTCAAGACCGATTGGAAGGCAGTTCGGATCTCTTAACATCCTTGAACCTAAATTGAGCGATTTTTTACTCGATCTGCACCGATCTCTTGCGCATAAAGGCTTTGCAAAAATCCTCGACATATCCACGGGTATGCCTGCGGTTTTTGCAAATCCTTATGCATCAAGATCTCAGCACATATCTTCGCAAAAAATCGCTCAACTTAGGTTGAAATAATCCGCTTTATGAGTTGGGTTTCTTCCATTGCTCGTTACTCGTTGCTGGTTGCTCGTTGCTGGTTGCTCGTAGGGGCGGGTTTACCCCGCCCGAATCAATTTGGCGGGCGGCATAAAGCCGCCCCTACAGTTCTTCATACCTTCTAATCCATATAGTTGCTGGTTGCGAAAAGCAAACAGGAGTGTTCATCTTGACAGCCTGTATACAAGATAATCCTGCGCCCACATATCCTTATACTTCATGCAATTTGCCTTAAGAGAACTGCACAGTTTATCGGTCAGCTTAAGATTTGGCGAATTGTGCCATATAGGAAAATAATCGTTGCACTTCTCAATAAGCATCTGTTCAACCGGCAGATTTTTAAATGTTTTGCCCCAGGGAAACCTTTTTTCATCCCACCATGTTTCAAATAAATGGGAAAATTCCATAATCAGATACAAAGTATGCGTTTCCCACGGGAAACTTGATGGATTCCACCATATATCAAAAAAAGTCCCGCAATATTTAATCAACAATCTTGTTGCTCTTGAATTCCAGTTATATTTATCAGGATCCCACCAGAAAGAGAAATACTGCGGGCAGTGCTGGGCAAGGGCTGCGCATGATTGCCAGTTGTATCGCTCCGGATCCCACCATATTTCGAAACAGTTGCTGCAATATCTCGCAAGACAACCGCTGAAATTCCAGTTGAAATTCTCCGGATCCCACCATTTTGCAAAATCGGAAACAGCGCGAAGATCAGAGCGTATCTGATTTATCATCCAGTATTCCCCTGACCATTTTCAACATTGCTTTCATCTGATAAGGTTTTGCGATAAATCCTCTGGCGCCTGTCTCTCGCAATGTCTTCTCATCGACTTGAGATGAATATCCGCTTGTAACAAGGACATTTATCCCGGAATCTATCTTCAGAAGCTCCTGGAGACATTTGTATCCACCCATACCGGGCATGTTCAAATCAAGAATGACCAAATCAGGAGAAAAGGTATGAACTTTGCTGACTATCTCAATGACCTTTTCACCACTCTCAGCCGTTATTATGGTATAGCCGGAGTGTTCCAGAAACCCTTTTCCAACTTCTAATATAGCTTCCTCGTCATCCACCAGAAGAATAGTTTCAGTCCCGCCAATAACCTCTTGCTCCAGTGTGTGGTCCGCGTTTTGGCTTATCTTCTCTTCTTTTACCACAGGCAGGTAGATTTTGATTGTAGTCCCCTGACCGGGCATGCTCTCACAATAAACATGTCCATTATGATTTTTTACTATTCCATAGACCATGGCGAGTCCAAGCCCAGTCCCTTTGTCAACTTCTTTGGTTGTGTAAAAAGGCTCAAAAATATGTTCCACTATATCCTTATCCATACCCATGCCTGTATCGGAAACAGCCAAAAGGACATATTCGCCAGGCGCGGCTCTTGGAAGGGTCTGGCAGTATTTGGCTTCAAGGGTTACATTCTCCGTCCACACGATCAGTTGTCCGCCGTCAGCCATAGCGTCTCTGGCATTAATAATTAGATTCAGAATGATCTGTTCTATCTGATTCGAATCAGCATTGACCGGATGGAGTTTGCCTGATAGATGGAACCGGATATCTATCATCCTTGGCAAGGTTCTTACAAAGACCTCTTTCAGTTTCTCGATCTCGCTATTCAGATCCAGTGGCTGAAGCATGCTCTCGGCCTTGCGGCTGAAGGCCAGGAGCTGCCCGGTCAGTTTAGCGGCGCGAAATGCCTGCGTCTGTATATGGGTTACTTTTTCATAGTCAGGGTCATTCTCTTTTTTGCCTAAGAGAAGAATTTCCGTAAAACCGGAAATGCCCTGAACAATATTGTTAAAATCATGGGCAATGCCGCCTGCCAGGGTGCCTACTGCCTCCATCTTACGCGCCTGAAAAAGCTCACTTTCAAGCCTTTTATGCTCGGTCATGTCCCGGACCGTACCCTCAATGCCGGTAAGATTCCCTTCCATGTCATAAAACAGCGAGGTGTTGATCTCCGCTGGAATATATCGTTCATCGACAGCCACAAATTTTATTTCATAGGGATGAACGTTTTCACCCAGAATCTGTTTTTTAAAGTTTTCCTCAACAATGGCAACTGATTCTGTCAGCAGGATATCTTTTATATTCCTGCCGAGAAGATTTGCCTGCTCATAGCCGGCAATGCATTTCTTGTCATTGCTGATAAAGGTAAAATTTCCTTTAAGATCCGTGGTAAATACCATATCGCCCATATTTTCTATAAGCTGTCGATAGTGCTTTTCACTTTGCAAGGCGGCTGTCTTCGCTATCTCCATTTTGGCGGCTGTGTCCATCAATCGCGCTTCTCGTATATGTATCTGATTGGCCATCCAGTTCATCTCCCGCATAAGCGTCACCATCTCATTTTCAGCATTTTTCTCATCGGACGCAACTGGTAGATCGATAAATGAATACTTCCCGCTGTGAACATCGGTACATAATTTCCTGATTCGCCGCAATTGAGTTAAAAAAAGCCATCGCATGCATAGCAAAGGGCAAATGAACCCTATACAAACAGCTATCGCCATTCCCAGTGTTATAGCCGCCTGGAAATCTTCCTGGTAAAAAATAGATGTTTCTCTAACCATCAAAACGACTGTTACAATGGGAACAAAGCTGACTATCAGTGATATCAAAATTAATTTCGTGCTGATTTTCATGATCTATAGTTTTCCTCGAAAGGCCTTATCTCACTTCAAAGGGGAAATTTAACGGAAGAATTAATTAACAATTAGGCATCCTTCATTTTGCAGTTTACACTTGACTGAAAAGTGGCAGCGGCATCCTGCCGCTGATTCAAGAGGCTGGAAGCCTCTTCTACAATTTACAGTTTTTAGCTCCAATAAAAGTGTCAACTACTT
>JAYENE010000107.1:0-4738 GCA_034721935.1 Thermodesulfobacteriota bacterium | reverse complement strand
AAAATTTTATTTGATCGTCGTTATTTCTTAACGCTCACTAACATGCTCAAACAGTCAGCCGTTTTAAATTTAACTGCCCGCCACATCAGGTTGTTGGCAGGTTACTTTTTGAGTTTGTAAATTTCTGGTTAACACATTCAGCTAAAAGCTAAGAGCTAAGAGCTTTATCCTGAACCTTTGAACCTTGAACCCTGAACCTGAAACCGATCACTTTAGATAATAATAAAAGGACGCAACTGTGGGCAAATATTTAAAGACAGCTGACAGTGATTGGTTCAAGCAACGATTAATCGTGGTTATGTACTGCGTTATAGCCGCTTTTGTTGTGCTTATTTGTCGATTATTTTATTTGCAGGTGGTTGAAGGGGAGGAGTTCAGGCGACTTTCTGAAAATAATTGCATACGGCTCCAGAGCATAGATCCCACAAGAGGACTGATATACGACCGCAACAGGGTATTGCTGGTGGATAATCGTCCAGCCTTTGATTTGAGTATAATTTTAAAAGACGCCAAACCTGTGGATGATACAATTAAAAAGTTGTCTGAGTATATAAAGGTCCCTGCGGATGACCTTATGTTCAAGATTAAGAAATGCAAGGGAATCTCTATCTATAAGCCGTTCTTGTTGAAACGTGATATTGGACGGGATGCGCTGGCTGCGATTGAGGCCCACAAATATGATCTTCCCTGTATTGAAGTGAGCGTAAGGCCTCGAAGGAACTATATTAACAGTCAGACTGCGGCACATCTTATAGGATATTTAAGCGAAATAAATTCAGATGAGCTTAAAAGCGGGAAATATTCGGGATGCAGGAGCGGAGATTTTATTGGGAAGTTTGGCGTTGAAAAGGCTTATGGGAGTTATTTAAGAGGAAAACGGGGTGGCAGACAGGTCGAAGTAAATGCCACAGGACAGGTTGTTAGAACCTTGCGGACAGTTGATGCCCGGCCCGGTCATAATATTTATCTTACCATTGACCTTAAGCTCCAACAAAATGCTGAAGAACTTTTGAAAGGCATGGCAGGCGCTGCAATCGCCATGGATCCAGCCACCGGAGAAATGCTTGCCATGGCAAGCAGTCCATCCTTTGATCAGAATAGTTTTGTTGACGGTATGTCGCATAAACAATGGAAGGCGCTGGTTTCCAACCCGTTCAGGCCCATGGAAAATAAGGCGGTTCAGGGAGAGTACCCTCCGGCATCGACTTATAAAATCGTAACAGCCATTGCTGGTATCGAGGAAGGAATTATAAACAAAGAAACTACATTTTACTGTCCTGGCCATTACAAATTGGGCGATCGTGATTTCCGATGCTGGAAAAAGACTGGTCATGGTAATGTTAATGTTGTAAGGGCATTAGCCGAATCATGCGATGTTTTTTTTTATCAGCTTGGCCAAAAAGTGGGGATTGACCGCCTTGCATGGTATGCAAAGGCATGCGGCCTTGGATCTGCTACAGGGATAAATCTTGATTATGAAGCATCTGGATTAGTTCCGACCGCTGCCTGGAAAAAACGTCGCACCGGCATTGCATGGCAGCAGGGAGAGACCCTTTCGGTTGCAATAGGGCAGGGGTATAATCTTGTATCTTCCTTGCAGATGCTGGTGTTGACTTCAGCGGTGGCTAACGGCGGGATAAGATATAAGCCGTTAATCCTAAAAAAGATTGAAACATCTGAAGGCAAAATTATAAGTGATGATAATCTCCATACCAAAAGAATAATTACAGGCAGGTTGCCTGCAAGCAGACAAACTATGGAGATTGTTAAAAAGGGCCTGTGGGAGGCTGTGAATGCTAAAAAAGGAACTGCAACGATTGCGCGTATTGACGGCATTGATATCAGCGGAAAAACGGGGACAGCTCAAGTGGTTGGTCGTCAACAGGATGAGGATAGCGATGAAAAGGATAGGGCCTTTCATTTAAAACCACATGCCTGGTTTGTAGCCTTTGCTCCATCTGACGAACCAAAAATTGCTGTTGCTGTGATTATCGAACATGGAGAACACGGCTCAAGCACAGCAGCTCCAATTGCAAGAGAACTTATAAGGACATATTTGAGGGCAGGGTCATAGGCGCTTTGTGACTTATAAGTTAATAGTATAGGAACTTTCTTTCCTGAAATAACAAATAACGTAATACTTTAGCGTTATGCAACAAAGCATCAGAAATTTACAAACTCATTATCTGGTCAACCTGAGGCAGCGGACAATTAAATTTAAGAACGGCTGAAACTCGCACATAAGTGAGCGTAAAGAAATAACTTAGAGCAATCCTTTTATAAAAAGCTTGCTAAAGCCGACATTATCCGACTCATAGAAAATTTTATTTGGTCGTCGTTATTTCTTAACGCTCACTAACATGCTCAAACAGTCAGCCGTTTTAAATTTAACTGCCCGCCACATCAGGTTGTTGGCAGGTTACTTTTTGAGTTTGTAAATTTCTGAAGCATCTGAAATCAAGCTTCGGGTGTGATCAGATTTAAAGCAGGAAACTGTTTGAAGGAATTAGAAATCGTTAAGAAAGAACCAAGTTTAAAATGCCATTTTTATCTAATTCGTTGGTTAAGTTACCACTATTTCTTTATAGTTATGGCAAGTTCTTTCTTTACGATTTCTTATTCGTGAGTTTTTCCTGGTTTAAATTTGATTATACCTGAAGCGCATTTATTTTCAAAAAGCTAAAGTGTTACCAAATAACAAATAACAAATAAATTACAACACGCGGCGCAAGCGCCTGCGCTGCGCGTGACCAAAACCCGCCTGCCATGCGTTGTAATTGCATTAGCAGTAAAAGGGGTGCAATACAAAAAAGTGATATGATATAAGACATTAAATGTGTAGCTTTTTTTGAATATCGAATGTCGAACAGGGAATAATGAATGTCGAAGGAAGGAATTCTGCCATTTGATATAGGTTTCTTAAGTCATTAATACACAATTGATCTCGATTTTTGTAACAAGCATAGGCGCTGCCAAACAAAACAGGAACAAGACTTCGACATTCGACATTAAATCAGTCTGTTCAATGGTTAAAGATATTATCATCAATGATGTAACTTTTTTGTATTGCACTCAGTAAAAGCGCGTTGGTAGGCGCCTGCTTATGATACTTCGACGAATTCATACAAAGGCATTGCGGGCAGGTTCAAAATGCGAAACCGGTCTAAACATGTTTTGATTATTGATTATTGAAATTTGGGATTTTATAAGTTCATTTGAGGATAATCTATGTTTGATCGACGGCTTATACAGTACTTTGATTGGGTTTTATTAGGGCTGACCATTATGTTCGGGTTTGTGGGCATTGTGATTCTTTACAGCGCTGTAATGGCGGGAACTCCTGGTCCGCAAAAGCTACTGTGCATAAAGCAGTTGATCTGGTATTTCATCGGATTGGTTGCAATGGTAATTTCTTTTTTGTTTAATTATAAACTGCTGGAACGATGGGCCCACGCAATTTATGTTATATGCATCATACTTTTGATCGCGGTCTTATTTTTCGGAAGTTATGCGGGAGGGGCAAAGCGCTGGCTGATATTAGGGCCGGTTTCAATTCAACCGTCTGAGATTGTTAAAATAGCTGTAATAATTATTTTGGCCCGTTACTATTCTAAGCATGCGAATATCGGCGGTTTAACATTACGTGAACTAATAACGCCCTTAATATTTACATTAATCCCTTTTGCCTTGATAGTTAATCAGCCCGATTTAGGGACGGCCATTATAATTATATTGATTGCAGGCTCAATGACCGTTTTTGTAAAAATTGAAAAGCGTTCGTATATATATATAACGGCTTTTTGTTCTATATTGATTCCAGTTATATGGTGTTTGCTTAAAGAATACCAAAAACAACGAATATTAACATTTTTGAACCCTGACCGCGACCCGCTTGGCACTGGCTATCATATTATTCAATCCAAAATCGCCGTAGGCTCCGGAATGATTTTTGGAAAGGGGTTTTTGCAGGGAACTCAAAATATACTTGCTTTTTTACCTGAACAGCATACCGATTTTATATTTTCAGTGCTGGCTGAGGAATGGGGTTTTGTGGGCTCTCTAATTGTGCTTCTTTTTTTTCTTATGCTTGTTGTTCGGGGTTTGACTATTGCCTATGGGTGCAGAGATACTTTTGGCACCATACTTGCTATCGGAATTACCATATTGATATTTTGGCAAATTGTTATAAATATCGGCATGGTTATGGGATTAATGCCGGTTGCAGGAGTCCCTCTGCCATTTATCAGTTATGGTGGTTCATCAATAATAACCATGATGATCTGTATCGGTATCTTAATGAATATAAGCATGAGGCGATTTATTACTGAATAAGGGTTCGGCAAAGAATAAGTTCGCAATTTCAGGCGTTGAGGCGCTCGGCTGACAAGGCGCGAAAAAGCATGAATATCAAGCATATTCAGAATTTTCGCAACGCAGTCAGGCGGGATGCATCGGCGCCTGAAATGTGAAGTTATTTTTTGCCGAGCCCTAAGGTTCAGATGTCCAGAGGTTCAGAGTTCAAGGTTAAACTGATTTAGGAGGTATAACATATGTTTTCCCCGCTCCCGCCACTGCGAGGCATGAGCGGGCAGGAAGCAAAATTGTACCGAGCTTAAACCTAAATTGAGCGATTTTTTACTCGATCTGCACCGATCTCTTGCGCATCAAGGATTCGCGAAAATCCTCGACATATCCACGGGTATGCCTGTGGTTTTCGCAAACCCTTATGCATCAAGAT
>JAYENE010000106.1:0-4749 GCA_034721935.1 Thermodesulfobacteriota bacterium | reverse complement strand
TGCCGGATCGCAAACCTTGAAATTAAGAACCTCCTCTTCGACAAAACGCTCGACCAGCGCCGCAGCCGATTGGGCCGCCCCGCGACGGGTGCCTGCATCGTGTCCGTTGCTGGCCTGTTCCAGGAGCTCGTTGAATCGCTGTCGGTATTCCAGTTCAAAGGTTTCAGCAAGGGGCTGGACGATTGTTTTTTCATTGAGAAAGCGAACCAGTGATTCCGGAGTGTAATAGGAACCGGTCTGCTTGCGCTCCAGCGCGGACTCGCCGAAATAGACATCTCCCTTTTTGATCAGCGTGTCACCAGCCTTTTTCGTTGTCTCAGAGGCTAACAGCATTTCTACGCCTTTCTTGGTGCGGCGACGGATGCGGTCGGCATTGGCAAGCTGAACCGTGTATTCCAGGATGTTTTCGTAAAGCTCCCCAAGATGTCTGACTTCCAGGTCTTCATATGGTATAGGATATTCTTCTTCCGGGTCGTTATCATAAGGCTCGACAAATGCAAGCAGGTACAGCGCGCGGGAGAGAAAATCGTTGCGCAGTTGATGTTGGCCCAGGAACTGCTCTTCTTCATCATCAAACAAACCGCCGTTATAGCCCCTGATACCGTATTCCGGGTCACCATCGTTTACCGCGTTAATCAAGCCTTTCAGGTGCTTCCAGAGATCGTACTGGTCCGTGTCGCGGCGCTGTCCCCAGCGGAACTTGCGGGCCTCCTCGCAGAGCGCCTGGATGGAGTGCCGCCGGTAGAGATCTGCTTTGTCCGGGTCTGACGGCAGAAGCCTGCGGGCTTCGGCATAAAAAAGAAACAGACAGCGGTAAATCAGTTTGACCGCGCTTTCGAATATCTCAGCCCGTTCCGCTTCAGTGTATTCCTCTCCGCTTTTTTGGGTGTCGAAAATGAATCCGTTGCAGATGTACTGCAGAACTTCGTCCACCTGGGCAAGGAACGGCGCTTTGACCTCTTCATCGAGGACCTTTTCCGATTGATCTCGGTCGCGATCAAGGCGGCACTTGTAGATACCGGTGGATTGATCCTGTTGCCCGCTTTCTGTGCCCTCAGTTTCTTCGGCAATGAAGGAATCCTTGTGAAAAAAGCGCTCAAAAAGGCCGTATTCGGCCTCATCCGATCCTTCCAAGGCCTGCTCTAACGGAAGTTCCACATAATCTTCATATGGTCTGGAACTCTTGGTGGAGTATAGCCGCCAGATAGCGCCGTCAGTCAGAATCCCCCAGTTGAGTTTGTGTTTCTTAAGCTGCGCAAGAAGTTTTGCGGGATAGAAACTTCCGACTGATGTATTGTCAATGTCCGATCCGGACGGGGCGACGTAAAGGACGCTGATGCAATCCGTGAACCCCCAGTCTTCATAAAGCGGGTAAACGCCTGGAGCGGTTGGATTGCCGGGCGGAACAAACTCAAGATAGCTCAATGCCTGCTTTAAAAAAGATTCCCACAAGGATTCGGTATCTTTGGGATTACGGGACCGCCATGTCTGCGCCAAGGTGGCCATGCGGCCTTGAGCGGCATCGTCGAGCTTGACGCTGTCTTTCAATTCCTCGATGAAAAGTGAGCTGAACAGGCCGTTATTCTTCATAAAGCCAGTGTCTCCTTCTGATCGACCACAAATGTATATTGATAGCGCCGCCCAAAATCATGGGTTGCGAGAATCTTGTCATATTGAAGAACAAAGAGCAGGCAGGGCGTTTTGTCCCAGGTCTTCACAAGGCTGGCAAACTGTTCTACGGCATTCAAGTGGCCTGACCATGTGGCTTTGAGAAACTCCATGCCGGAGACAATCAGTACCCTGGCCTGGCTCCGGTCCTTTAAAAAATCGAAAAGGCTGGGGACCAGGAATTGCCCGATCTTGTTACCAAGAGTCTGGTCTTTATCGAAAAGCTCTAACAGGTCTATGTGCTCGGAATCCGTTTGGCGGGCCAATTCCATGGCCCATTCTCTTTGTCCTTTGTACTCATGAGTGAGTACTACCGCAGCCCTTCCTTTAGGTCGCCGTGCCAGCTCTGTCACGAATTGAACCATGTTGATGGGATCATTCATAATTTATCATTCCTAATTCATCATTCGGATAAGGCTCCCTATTCTCGAAATACGCGGTGAGGAATTCAATTGCAGAAAAGCCCGGTTTAATTCTGATCTGATCGAGATTATGAGTGGTCTCGTATCGCAGCCAGCCACGGTCGTGGAGCCCTTCGATCTGCTGGCGAAATGACACCACATCAAGCCCAAAGACCATAGCCGGTGAACCCGGCGTGACCGCCATCTCGCCGACTTGTGATAGTTTGGCTTTGTTTGCAGTACAAAAATCGTAAATCATGGCAGTGAGAACAAGCGGATTGAAATTGGTGTAGCGGCGGCGATAGAGCTGGTTATCTGTGGATATATGCAGGATCTCAAGTTTATTGAAATTACGTCTTGTGTAGGTGTCAACTATAAAACGGATTTCCTTCGGCACGTGATCATTAATGGTTTTGTCAGAATATCGGCCTTTTAGCTTTTTCTTAAAATATTCCTGCCACCCCTCCTGAGTCATGGCCGGCTCTTCCGCCAATATATGATTAAACACTTCAAACCAGAGAAAATTTTTATACGAACCAGCGCCTTTGTAATGACACCATTCGAGAGTACCTTGTCCTTCAAGGAAAATATCATGTTCAGCGATGATCAATCCAATTGTGGTCAGGATCTGCACGCTTGGCTTAATCAGGCCCATTGCAGCTCCCATGCTTACTAACCCTGCAATCTGCCTATCAGCAAGGCCCGTATCTTGCCTCAAGACTTTTCGTGAGATTCTTTTTGCCGCTTTCTGTTCAAGAAGGAAATTTAGAACACGAGCGAGTTGGTCGAATTCCAAGAGATAACTGTTGCTTATCTGTAGTTTTCTCTGGAGTTTTTTATTTTTTAACGATTGTTTTTTTGAAGGTATAATTGATTCTTTAGACTTTAATGCTGGCTCTATATCTCTATGGGCAGATGAAGAGCTGCGGTCTTTTTCTGGTTTGTCAACCGGGTGCGGAAGTGCTTTCGTTTCCTCTCGATTTCTATTGGATAAATTCGGAGATGGTGATTTCGGCGTTTGTTTACTGGATGGATCTTTAAAAAGCTGCAATTGATTGGTATTTCCACCTTTTGTCTGTGAAAGACCTGTTTCGGCAGAAATGGTTCCCGACTTAACCAAATCTACAACCTTCAAAAGGGCAATAGATGACTGTCCGAGCCCTTTGATCTTTTTGAGTTCATCAGGGGATGCAGAAAGGACTTTGGAAAGATCACCAAATATTCGAATTAGTTCTTGTGCGAGTAGCCTGACATCCTTACGTCCGACAGCAAAGGTAAGAAGCAGTTCCAACAACATTTCATCAGAGTACGACTCCGCATTGCCTGCTAAGAAGCGTTCTCTGAGTCTTTGCCTGTGTCCTGTTTTTCTATCTTCTGCCATGATGCTGTTTGCCTTAACCGATGATACCAAAATCTTTAATCGTTTTTGTTATCAGCACCGCCACCCCGGACCCATTCATCCACTTCTTTCTTGTTGAATTTCCAGAGCCGACCAATCTTATGACCCGGCATTTGCCGGTCGTTAACCCATCTATAGACCGTATCCCGTTTGATGCCAAGATGTTCGGCAATTTCATCCACAGAAAACCATCGGTCTTCCATCATTTGTCTCCATTCACACTTGGCCCCATAGGTTGTCTCGTAATGGCCTTCTGCTATCGGTTCATGGTTAGGTTTGCCATGGACCTGACTTACGGGTCTTTCATCCAGACAAACAGAGATACACAAAAATAAAATATATCAGACGAAGGCCTATTGTCAAGTGCTATTTCCGATTGTATTATGGGTTTTACCGACTTAGACCCATTGACTCGGTGATGGTCAACTGGAATTGCTATTTGGGAGGCCAACAGAGTCAAAGCTACACTCTGACAGTAAATGTCATCCCATTGCTTAAAGCCTCAATTATTTCATATAGTTCATAGCCCTGTATCCTGTTCAGCTATTTGCCGGTATCTGGGTTCATTTTAGGCATTCAACTATTCAACTTGATTAATCCCTTGCAAGAAATTGACAGCCGGGTTGCTGACATCAAATCCAGCATTGATTTATCTCAGTATCGTCAACCCTGAAAATTTGAAGTTGTCGTCAAATTTAAACAGCACTGGAAAATGCTTCAGGTCTTTCTTTTTTAGCTCAAAAGCAAAGTTGCCATAATCCGGCTTGCCGCCAATATCAATACCCTCCCAGCCAGTTTGTTACGGGCGTATTGAATCCCGCCGGCCTTGCCGTGAATGTTGTTCTGCAATGTAGTCCACAAAAAGAGCTTCGCTCCGTTTAGTCTTTTATTAGACAGGATTAACAGGATAAACTTGATAGAGTAAAAAATCTTAAAGAAATCCAGCTTATCCTGTAAATCTTGTCTAAAAAGTCTTTCTTTTGCGTTTAGGGCTCAAGCTGCCATACGTTGCTTTTCTTTGGAATTTCCATATTCAGCTTCAGGCTCCCGGACTTCGATCTGGTCTGCCAGGATTTTTACAACTTTGCCGTCACGCCATATTACAAAGGGAAAAAATTTGTAACACTTTAGCTTTTTGAAAATAAATGCGCTTCAGGTATAATCAAATTTAAACCAGGAAAAACTCACGAATAAGAAATCGTAAAGAAAGAACTTGCCATAACTATAAAGAAATAGTGGTAACTTAACCAAAGAATTAGACAAAAACGGCATTTTAAACCT
>JAYENE010000105.1:0-4756 GCA_034721935.1 Thermodesulfobacteriota bacterium | reverse complement strand
TTATTTCATTTAAATCAATATGTTCCAGTCTGTCTTTAAATTTTCTTTCAAGATCATCCTGAGTATAGCCGCAGATAATTGAATAATCTTTATTAAGAGTAATATCCTCAAGGTTGTTAAGTCCGCTGAAGAGACTGACCTTTGAGAATTTTGAAACCCCCGTGATAAATACAAATTTAATCAATGCGTCTGAATCCTTGATCACGGAATAAAAATTTTTCAAATTGTCTCTCATTAAAGCGGCAGTATCAGGATCGGTTATATTATCAAGTATCGGCTTGTCATATTCATCCACAAGTATTACTACTTTTTGATTAAATTTTTGATACACTTGATTGATTGTTTCTCTAAAATTTTCTTTATAACTTATATCGGACAACTCAAGATTAAATTCTCTTTTTAAACTCAAAAACATGCCTTGAAAGGTTTCATCAAGCTCTTTTTGATTTCGCAGCATACCCGCGCCAAAACTTATCTTCAGCACAGGATATTTTTCTTCCCAGTCCCAGTTGTTTTGAAGAAACAGCCCGTTAAACAACTCCTTTCTTCCTTCAAAAGCAGACTTTAACGTGTCAAGGAAAAGGCTTTTCCCAAATCTTCGGGGACGAGATAGAAAATAGTATCTCCCTTTGTCTGCGAGTCTCTTTACAAAAAGAGTTTTATCAATATAAAGATAGCCCTCTTCAATAATATCTTTAAATGTTGATATTCCTATTGGAAGCTTTTTCATGTTAGTATCCTCACGTAGTATTATGCATAGTTGGTGCCTGAACGAAAACCCCGTTCAGGCACCAATTAACGTAATGCCCTGGTTTTTTAGAGCTAAACGCTAATGGCTAATCGCTCAACTGTCCCCTTCACTTCTATCAAATCGCATCTGGCAAATCTGCTCAGACACAAGGCCTATCATGAATATGACTATGGAGGTGGTAAACAAAAGTGCGCTCATGTTGGTAAAACGGCCCATTGAAATGTATGTGTATAGATAATAAGCTATTCCTAAAACGAACAACCCGAAGCTAACCGGAAGAAATATCCTGAAAGGGGAATACAGCGTGCAGATCTTTATTATGATCATAAAAAAACGGACGCCGTCTTTGAACATGCTTATGCCGCTTTTCCCGGATCTGCGCATCTTCGCCTTGATAGGAATATATTTTACCGTTCTTCCGTTTCTCAAAACACTTAGCGTCAAAGTTGTGGGATATGAATATGAGTTGGGAAGAAGATATAGTAAATTATGAGCAATATCCGACTTGACCGCCCTAAATCCGGAAGTAAGATCTTCAACACGGAACTTTGCCACATACGAAGCGAGCCAGTTGTATGCCGTGTTGCCGAAAGTACGTCCTAAGGGGGCATGATCTGCTTTCGAACGGGCGCCGACAACCATGTCAAACTCAGGCAAATATTCGAGCAATTTTGCTATATCTTCGGGATCATGCTGGCCATCTCCATCCATGAACACCAGAATATTACCGGAAGCAATTCTTATCCCGCTTTTAATGGCAGCTCCGTTGCCGATATTATAGGGGTGGCTGTAAACAGTGGCGCCTGCATCTTTGGCAGCAGCCTCTGTATCATCTGTTGACCCGTCATCAATAACGATGATCTCAAAATCAGGATAAAGGGCTCTTGTTTTTGAAACCATATCTCCAATCGTTTGAGCTTCATTGTAAGCAGGGATGATTATTGAGACATCTTTATTCATTTTCTATTTACATGTCCTTAGGGCTCGACAAAAAATAACTTCACATTTCAGACGCCGATGCATCCCGCCTGACTGCGTTGCGAAAATTCTGAATATGCTTGATATTCATGCTTTTTCGCGCCTTGTCAGCCGAGCGCCTCAACACCTGAAATTGCGAACTTATTTTTTGCCGAACCCTTAGCGAGCCTGGTAATATTTTCTTTTTTCGATTGTGCGTTACATCCTCCTTAATCCCCCTTCAAAGGGGGAATTTAAAGGAAGGATTCCATAAATAAAAATGCAAATAAGCCATCATCAAAAGATATCGCCCTGGTGCAGCCGTTCCAGGAAATCCTGTCCCATTTTTTCGCCATTTTCACTTCCAAACAAATAATGTGAGCATTAGAAGAGGCTTGCCGTTTGCGGGGTTGAATAACAAAATCGATTTCGACCCCACTGCCTGTCCGGTAGAAAGATATCTGCCGGTTCTTGTTTTGCGTATGATTGTAAACTCTTAATTCGTGGTAGATCATGTTTTCCAGCGCCGTGCCTTTCCAAAGCCTGTCAACTGGATCAAAAAGAAGACCTGCGGCTGCCCTGGCAACGCCAGGATCAAACCAGTAAAATTTTGGGTGGGTCTGTTCGCGCGCTTTTACGTTTGGCCGATAGGCAGGAAGAAAGTGTCCAAGAAGCGTATCCTCCAGAATAGAAAAATAGACATCAACACTGCTTCGCGGTACGGCGGCCTTCCGGGAAATGTTCTGTCCGTTTATCAATTGTCCGTTCAATTGTCCGGCAATGCTCAAAAAACGCAGAAATGGAGGCAGGCTCCTTACAATGCCCTCTTCCTTGATTTCCTCTTTTATGTACGTGTTGACATAAGAGTTCAAAATGTCGGGAGCGTTTTTCCTGTCAAGTTGAACGTATGGCAGAAAACCCCATTGAAGCGAAAACTCAAGATCAAAAGCGTCACCAAGTTCCTTGCAGGAAAAGGCATCAAGATTACGGGTAAGGGCCCGCCCACCGAGAAGATTGACTCCGCCCCTACGTAACTTCCTGGCTGATGAACCGCATAATGCGAACCTCCATCCCTTTGTTTCCATCAGACGGTGAACTTCATCAAGGAGATGGGGTATTTTTTGTATCTCATCAATAACAACCCCGGAATCCTCCGGTATATTCCCGACCATGGCTTTCAGGTTACCGGGTCTCTGAGATAGTTCCAGGTACAAATATGAGTTAAGCAGGTCAAAAAAAGAGGCGTCAGGCAGGACTTCTTTCAGCCAGGTGGTTTTCCCAACGCCGCGTGGACCGAAAAGGAAAAAAGAACGGCCAGGAACCTTAAGTAATCGCTTTATACGAAATTTTTTCCACAACGCAATCATACAGCTATTTTGTAAAATTGCAATGCAATATTACAAAAAAGATGGTATCCGCATAGCCTTTTTTGGTGTCTCATAGCGCTTATAGGTTTTTATAGCGCCAATTCCAATGAGTTATTGATTTCCAGACCCTTAGCGCCTTTCCTTTAATACTGATGAACTCGTAAAAAGTCCTTTTGTACGTCACTCCCTCGAAGGCGGGAGTCTATAACTAATTGAATTTCCTGGATACCCGCCTTCGCGGGAATGACAGTGTAAAGGTTTTCATGAAACGCAATAATAGTTTAGTCCGGCAATCTTTGTTTCAGGGGTGCGAAACTTGAGTTATTTCCATTATCATATATCCATTTGATTCATAAACAGGCTTCCAGTATTCTTTCATAATATCCAGGAAGCGGATAATTGTCTTTTCCGGGAAATTGTCGCTCAAGTACTTATTAAACAGGTCAATCCTCATCAGAATATGGGTGCAGTCCAAGGATTGCAGATATGCCTGAAAATTTTGTTTATCCACGGAAGCTTTAACCATGCCGTTTATAGTGTTCATGCCAAAAGATCTTTCATGATAATATGGCTTGTCCAGATAATAGCCCCGTCTGCCGGTAAACATCAGAAAAATCCTGACATCATCCGGAAGGTTTTCGTTGATATATCGCATTGCAGGATAGCTTCCTACGTTGCGGCTTATAAATTCGTCTTTTGTTTCTTGATTGAGGATGTATTTCACGGGCTGGACGGTATTAAAGTAATCCTTCAGATACAGAAAATTAAAGGCGATAAAGACTATTGTGACAGCAGATATGCCGATCAAACCAGCGCGGCGAACCAGGCTGGATTTTTTGCCGGTCAATTCGGCGATGTTCTTTAACCCTATGACACTCAAAATGGCCAGGAACGGGATTATTGGCAGGATGTATCTTATGCGTATGACTGTGAGAAAATAGGCCATGAAGAAAAAAAGGCAGGAAACAACAAGAAAAATATTTTATCGCGGTTTAACTTTCTGGTTAGAAAAGCGAAAGGAAGCATGATTATGAGAATCGGGTTCAGGACGCCGTCAAAATACTGAACAGAACCATCCTTTCCCTGAAAAAATATCCGAATTGGAATTAAAAGTGTTTCCAGAAAACTTTCGCCGAACACAATCTGTCTTCTCTTTTCTGCTTTTCCATTGGCCACACATAAAAAGCAATTTTTATAAGTTCGGGAATCCTAATTCTTTACCGCCTTAATCAACAAGACAGCCGCCAAAGAGCGGGGCATAATCCTCGCGTCCAGCCATGCAAGCAACATGTAAAATCGGTTGGCCAACTTGAGAAATTGACCAAAGATATTCATTAGCACATTGTTATTAAGCTGATTCGCTTTTTCATTTTTGTTTTTTTGTATTAAGGAAAAACAATATACAACAAAGCACATCGTAATCTTTTCCAGGGAGCCCAATACCTTATGTATATTAATCGTAACTTCTCAATAACCTTTGGCGATATTCGGAATTACAGCCGTAGGGGCGGGTTTATCCCGCCAGAATCGACTCGGCAGGCGGCGTAAAGCCGCCCCCTACGAGAGATTTCTCATCACACGACCAACTAATTGACCAAAACAGAACAGATGCTATTGCCCGAACTTATTGGGAAGTTACTATTAATCGGCCTAAATCCCGCTTCTTTTAATCGAGCCTTCA
>JAYENE010000104.1:0-4764 GCA_034721935.1 Thermodesulfobacteriota bacterium | reverse complement strand
GGTGCAGATCGAGTAAAAAATCGCTCAATTTAGGTTTAAACCCCATGAGAAGGCATAAACGCTCAATTAAGAAACAAATCATTAACAATTAACAATTGATTATTTGTTTTTATGTTTTATGTTTATGCCACAAAAGCCAATAATAATGTTAATAATCAATTAATAACTGTTAATTGCTAATGCAAAGATAACATGTTTTTATCCTTAATTAACAATTAGTTGTTGATAATTGATTATTTGTTTTATGTTATTATCTGTACAGAACTTTTTTCAAAAATTGTCCGGTATATGACTCGTTAATATCTGCGATTTTTTCAGGAGCGCCGCATCCTACAATGTATCCGCCTTCATCTCCACCTTCAGGACCCAGATCAATGATATAGTCGGCAGTCTTTATTACATCCATGTTATGCTCTATCACGATCACGGTATTTCCGGATTCAACGAGTCTGCCTAATACATCAAGAAGCTTTTTTATGTCATCAACATGAAGTCCTGTAGTTGGTTCATCAAGAATATAGATGGTTCTTCCGGTGCCTTTTTTGCTAAGCTCCCGTGACAGCTTGATTCGCTGCGCTTCGCCGCCTGACAGGGTTGTGGCCTGCTGGCCCAGATGAATATATCCGATGCCTACATCCACCAGAGTTTTTAGCTTTGACCTGATATTGCCGATGTTTTCAAAAAATCTTAAAGCCTGGTTTACTGTCATATCAAGTATATCGGCAATATTTTTACCCTTATACCTGATTTCAAGGGTCTCCCTGTTGTATCTTTTGCCGTGGCAAACATCACATGTCACATAAACGTCCGGCAGAAAATGCATCTCTATCTTTATGATCCCGTCCCCATTGCAGGCCTCGCATCTGCCACCCTTGACATTAAAGCTGAAACGTCCAGGTTTATAACCCCTCATGCGGGCCTCGGCGGTTCTGGCAAACAGCTCCCTTATATAAGTAAAAACACCTGTATATGTTCCGGGGTTGGAGCGAGGAGTTCTCCCTATTGGAGACTGATCAATATTAATCACCTTGTCAATATATTCTAATCCCTTGATACCAGTGTGTCTGCCTGCGGATATCCTGGCATAATACAACTGCTGGGATAGAGCCCTGTAGAGGGTCTCTAACACCAGCGTAGATTTGCCTGAACCTGATACGCCTGTTACACATATAAAACATCCAAGAGGAAACTCTACATCAATATTTTTGAGGTTGTTTTCCGATGCGCCCTTTATGATAAGTTTTCTTCTCTGCCCCAAACGCCGCTCAGACGGGACTTTAATACGCTTTCGTCCTGAAAGGTATTGACCTGTCAGGGAATTCTTATCCTTTAAAAGCGCTTTTGGCGATCCGGCAAAAACCACCTCACCCCCTTTAACCCCTGCGCCTGGCCCCATATCGATAACATAATTGGCAGAAAGTATGGTCTTTTCATCATGTTCCACAACAAGCACTGTATTGCCAAGATCGCGCATCTGCAAAAGGGTTTTCAGGAGACGTTGATTATCTCTCTGGTGCAGGCCTATACTCGGTTCATCAAGAACGTAAAGAACGCCGGTTAACTTTGACCCGATCTGTGTTGCCAGTCGTATTCTCTGACTTTCTCCACCGGAAAGCGTAAAAGCGGATCTGTCAAGGGTAAGATAGGAAAGCCCAACATTTTCAAGAAAACCAAGCCGTTCAATTATCTCTTTTAGAATCCTTCTGGCAATTATCTCTTTCTTGCCGGTTAATTTTAATTTTTTAAAAAGAACATTTGCCTTTGACACTGAAAGGGCCGTGATTTCAGATATTGTAAAGTTGCCCACCTTAACAGAACTGCTTGCCTGGTTCAGCTTAGATCCCATGCATTCCGGGCATGGGCGGAAATTCATATAACGCCTGATCTCTTCTCTAGACTGATATGAGTCGGTCTCCATATAACGGCGCTCTAATTTTGGCATAATTCCTTCAAAGGTTTTATGATAGAAAATGCGACGGTTATTTCGTTCAAAATAAAATCTGATCTGTTCATCCCCTGATCCATAAAGAAGAACATCTTTAAAGCTCTGAGGAAGATCGTTATAGGGCGTATAGATATCAACCCCATAGTGCATAGTTAAAGCATCTAAGAATTCGACAAAATGCATACTATTCCTGTTGGCCCATAGCGAAACAGCCCCTTCTCTTAAAGAGAGTTCATGGTTTGGGATTATAAGGTCAGGATCGAATTCAGTAGTTGAGCCAAGACCATTGCATTTTGGACAGGCCCCCTGAGGGGAATTAAAAGAAAAACTGGCAGGTATAAACTCAGGATAGCTTATTTGACACTTAATACATGCCGCCTTTTCACTGAATAAAATTGATTCGCTGATAAGGTCGGGCTTTGAGCCTAATACATCAACTGTCACAAGACCGTCTGATTGTGACATGGCCAATTCTAAAGAATCAGCAAGCCTGTTTCTCATACTACTTTTTACAATCAGCCTGTCCACGACCACATCTATGTTATGTTTTTTGTTTTTATCCAGCCCTCCTGCATCTTCGATCTCCACGGTTTTGCCGTCAATGCGTACTCTTGCGAAACCTTCCTTTTTCAGTTGCTTTAAAAGCTTTTCATGCGTTCCTTTCTGACCCGACATTATGGGGGATAAAATAATAATTCTGGCTCCCTGATCCAGAGACATAACCCTGTCCACGATCTGATCAAGTGTCTGAGAGGTAATGGGCTGCCCGCATTTATAACAATGGGGTGTGCCTGCCCTGGCAAAAAGGAGACGGAGATAATCATATATTTCCGTAACTGTTCCAACGGTTGATCGGGGGTTATGGCTGGCTGTTTTCTGTTCAATAGCAATGGCCGGTGACAGGCCTTCGATCATATCGACATCCGGCTTTTCCAGACGCTCTAAGAACTGGCGCGCATATGTGGAAAGTGATTCAACATATCTTCGCTGTCCTTCTGCATAAAGTGTGTCAAAAGCAAGCGTTGACTTGCCCGATCCTGACAGACCGGTCACAACTACAAACCTGTTGCGGGGCAATTCAACATCGATGTTCTTCAAGTTATGCTGTCTTGCGCCACGAATAATTATTTTTTCATGGTTCATAAAATATTCGGGATAGTTCTCTTTTGTGAAATAATGGCCTGGTATGTTGCCATATTTATAGCGGCAATAAGACTGCCGGGATCAGCCTTGCCGGTTCCGGCAATATCGTAAGCCGTCCCATGGTCAACAGAGGTTCTTATTACAGGCAGCCCGAGCGTTGTATTAACGCCATCGGTAAAATGTATCATCTTAAAAGGGATCAGCCCCTGATCATGATACATGCATACTACGGCATTGTAATGACCTTTTACCGCATGATAGAATATTGTATCAGGCGGGAAAGGCCCTGAGACATGAATCCCCTGCTTTTTTGCATAATTAACAGCCGGAGTAATAATATTTTCCTCTTCATCTCCGAACATGCCACCTTCTCCGGCATGGGGGTTCAGCCCGGCGACCGCAATGCGCGGCTTTTCAAATCCAAAACGTTCATCTAACGCATCACGGGTAATTGATATTGTTTTCACTATTTTTTCCCTGGAAAGGGTTGAGGAAACATCCTTTAATGGAATATGGATGGTCACAAGGACCACACGAAGCTTGTTACCCGCAAGCATCATGGCAAAATTATCGGTTTTAGTGCGCTCAGCAAGAAGCTCGGTATGTCCATTATAAGCATAACCTGCAAGCCGCATGGCCATTTTATTTATCGGGCAGGTAACAATAGCCGCTATGCTGCCGCAAGTTGCCAGATCAATTGCCCTTATTATATACTCTACCATTGCTTTGCCTGTCTGCACCGTGGGCTTGCCCCAATATGTATTGTCAGGATCGCATTCAAAAACAGATAAAAGGTCGATAGAGCCGCATTCATATTGGCCGGAATCAGGTGTATCTATTGTCCTGATATTAAGCCTGCTCTTGGTGCACTTTTTTGCCGCCTCGAGCCTCTGCGCATCTCCAATCACAAGCGGCCTGCATGCCTTATAAATCGCAGGCTCGCGAAGTGCCGTCATGACAATCTCCGGGCCGATGCCAACAGGATCACCCATTGTAATGCCGATAATTGGTCTGTATTTTTGTTCTGAAAAACCCTCATTCAAAGCAGTCACCTATCCTTTCTCACAATTCATCCTTCTTTTTCCTTGTCCGGTGAACATGTCTACGTCATGGACATGTCCTGGCAACGTGTCCATAAATCACGATTTTATCGACATGTTTTATTGATGCGTCGATGGCGTCGACATGTCATTTCGAGAGCAAATCATACAGTTTTCCATTCAAATACAGCGTTTTCAGTATGTTCATATCCTTGAATGAGCCATTTGAGCCATTTATGAGTCCTTTGCATGTCATGAGTCCTTTGAGCCCTTTGTGAGCCCTTTGCGAGAGAGCACATAATACGTGCCTTTCCCGGTTGTCCCAATCTTGGTCAAAACGCCCCTGTCTGCGAGGGTTTCGAGATGCCGTGACGCCGTTGGTTTCGACACCCCAAACTCTTCTTGATATTCCTTGTTGCCAATCCTGCCTCGGGCCTTAAGCAACGAAACTAGCCTTCGTTCTCGATCCCTCAGCCCTAGTTTATCCATCACCACCTCCGTCAGCCAGTCCCACAAGGTCAAATACCGTGCCCTTGAAAATCTGGTAGGATGGGATGGGTTTTCGAACTTCAGTGCCGTGAAAGTGGAGGCATTTGACTTCGGAGGTCGGAAGAAAGCGTTGCGGTTCCTTGCCAA
>JAYENE010000103.1:0-4778 GCA_034721935.1 Thermodesulfobacteriota bacterium | reverse complement strand
TCTTTACTTCATTATCAGATCAACTATATGTCTGAAATCATCAAGTGATTTTGCTGTTAATGCCTTTCTGTGAAGCATTCCAAGGATCGAGGGATCGTTAATTTCATTTAAAATTTTTACAAGCGATCGCGGGACTGTCTCGAAACGCACTTCAAGATCAACAATTACAGCCTCTCTTGCATTCTGAAGGATTCCCTGCTGCATTCCCTGCTGCATTCCCTGTTCTCTCAATGAATCTGCTACTGTGGGCATGATTTCACCTCCTATGTTCGGTAATGCTTTGTCTACAGCCGCCTTGATCTCTTCATAACTGATATTATCTGTCGGCGCGGCATTGACAAGATACTTTAACCTAAGTTGAGCGATTTTTTGCGAAGATATGTGCTGAGATTTTGATGCATAAGGATTTGCAAAAACCGCAGGCATACCCGTGGATATGTCGAGGATTTTTGCGAAGCCTTTATGCGCAAGAGATCGGCGCAGATCGAGTAAAAAATCGCTCAATTTAGGTTTAATACGGTTTCAATGTATTCTATGCCGGTTTGCTTTTTAGAAAGATCCTTCATAAGTCTGAGTATTCCTGGAAGATGTCCACTTAAATCCTCTCTGAAAATGTATTTCATAATAAGGAGAGTTACCCTCAATACAACGCTGCCTTTGATCTCTTCATCATTGTATGTGGAAGCATCCCAGAGCAGATACTGAAAATCGGGCATAAATGAAATCATGTTTTCAGGATGGTTAAAAAGACTTTTGAGATTTAGGGTTCGGCAAAGAATAAGTTCGCAATTTCAGGTGTTGAGGCGCTCGGCTGACAAGGCGCGAAAAAGCATGAATATCAAGCATATTCAGAATTTTCGCAACGCAGTCAGGCGGGATGCATCGGCGCCTGAAATGTGAAGTTATTTTTTGCCGAGCCCTTAATCCAGCTCTCCATCTTTTCTCTCCGTGATAAAAGACTAATGGAATAATCACCGGAAACCCCGGTGTTTCTCCATTTTTAAGCGACATCTCCCAAATTTTTACCATATATCTAAGAAGATGAAACGCTGTTAAAGGCTCCTGATAACTCTTGTGCTCAAAAAGAATATAAACATATCCTCGTGAACCATCCTTGAGGTACGTCTTTAAAAGCAGATCGGAAAAATACTCTTTAAGGTGCTTGTCTATAAATGTGTCCTTAGTGTATTCCAGAGAATCTAAGTCGAGCAGCTTTGTGACATCATGAGGCAGGTAATTCTCAAGAAATTGCTTTGCAGTATTCCCACGCGTAAGAACCTCTTTGAAAAACCTGTCATGAGGATTGGTAATCTCGGTCATAAAATAAAATTATCATATTCTTAGGGTTCGGTAAAAAATAACTTGGTAGAATTTGCGCCCGAATTTGCCGTAGATTTAATCGATCTGATTGAACAAAACCGCAGGAATAGCGAGCTATTTCGAGGACTTTTGCGATTGAAGATCGGTTAAAGATATGGTGAAGTCGGGATGCAAAAATGCCAAGTTATTTTTTACCGAGCCCTTAGGTCAAGTTCAAGCGATCTTTTGGATAAGATAGTCCAAACGGCAAATAGAACCGTTGAAAACATCATCAACATGGTTATATCTTGGTTCGTTGCTCATTTTGCAGCGAATTCGCTTTTCAAAGTTTGCTAAAGAAACCTCTCAATCGGAACGTCAAATATCTTGCTAAGTTTTTTGGCAACGGCTTTACTAATGCTACGCTTGTTATTTTCCATGTCAGAAATCTTTTGCCGTGTGAATTTTCCAAGTTTTTGCCCTAACTCCGTTTGGGTTAGTCCAAGATTCTGGCGATAAATTCTTAGAGTATCTCCTGGACTTATGGTTTTTTTGATACCTTTATACCAGTGTGTATCAAAAATATTTACGAGTTCTTCATTCTCGTCAACGATCTCAACGTTCTGTCCAAATTCTCGATGGAGATATTCCATGATTCCAGGCGGGATATTTCCTTTGATTTCGAATAGCGTGGTCTTAGTATGGGGCTTTTTCACGACTGCCAACATAATGCACTTCTATAATTGTTGTCTCGTTTTGATGTTTCCAGCAAGCCACCCAGGACGTTCCCAGATGACAATGGTATTCTGTCTGAGTTTGCTGTAGTTCTGCCATGCTGGTTGTTCCGGACCTTTCTCTTTTAAGTCATTTGCCAATATTGCCATTTTCTTTTGTACTCATACAGGGAGTTTTCTTAAGCTTTTCGCCGCTTTCTTTTTTATGACAATATTGTATTTCATATATTTTGTATGTACCCCTATTAGGGGTACAAGTCAAGGGGAAATTTTGAATGAGCGATGGTTGATGGCTTCGTAAAAAGTCGGAAATGTTCGATTATTATCATTCCAGATGGAATCCAGTAATTACAGGCTGTTGCAGTCCATGAGATTGCTT
Organism: Thermodesulfobacteriota bacterium; assembly: GCA_034721935.1. Classification (GTDB taxonomy): domain Bacteria; phylum Desulfobacterota; class Desulfobacteria; order Desulfobacterales; family ETH-SRB1; genus Desulfaltia. The sequence continues at coordinate 2,366 of JAYENE010000103.1, read as the reverse complement.
CGCTCGCGCAGCGCAGGCGCTTGCGCCGCGTGTCGCTCGCAATGACGTGTTTTTCGACTTTTTACGAATTCATTGCTTAAAAATGATAAATCATACGGTAGAATGATTTTGTATTTTTTCAGGGTTTTCACACTATAATTACCCTGAACCCAGAACGGTTGCGGTATATCCATTCGGATGGTTTCTGTGCCATTCCCATGCCGAAGCAACAATTTGTTCCAGTTTTGCGTATTTCGGTTTCCAGTTCAGTTCCTGTTGAGCCAGCTCTGAAGAGGCTATAAGAACTGCCGGATCTCCGGGTCTGCGCGGGGCAAATTCAAAAGGAACCTTTCTGCCGCTCACAAGCTCCACGGTTTTGACTACTTCCAGGTTCGAAAACCCCTGTCCATTTCCCAGGTTATATTTGCCGTTGGGATGTTTATCCAGATTTTCCAGTGCCTGGACGTGAGCCTGAAACAGATCCAGCACATGTATATAGTCCCTTATGCAGGTGCCGTCTTTGGTCTCGTAATCGTTGCCGAATATCTGCAGTTTTTTACGCTGTTCAAGCAGAACCTGGATGATTACCGGAATGAGAAGGGTTACGTGACGTTTTGCATCACCAAACTTTTTGCTTGCACCGGCAGCATTGAAATATCGCAGGGCATTGAATTTAAGGCCATAGGCAATATGGTACCAGTCTAAAATCTTTTCAAACATCAGCTTGGATTCTCCGTAAGGATTAATCGGCATTTGAGGATGTTTCTCGTCCACCGGGATATACTGAGGTTCGCCAAAAGTGGCGGCGCTGGAGGAAAAGATTATGCGGTTGCACTCAGCCTTTCGCATGGCATCAAGAAGTATAATTCCGTTTACAACATTATTATTGAAAAACTGACCTGGATCAGTCATGGAAGATTCAACTCTGGTATCCGCTGCGAAATGGATTACCGCATCAATGGAGTGCTTCTGAAAAATCGTTCTCAATAAAGAGCGATCGCCAAAATCCCCTTCATAGAAGACAGCCCCAGGAAGCACCGCTTCCCGGTGTCCTTCCTGCAAATTATCTATTACTACTACCTTGTGGCCCTGGAGCAAAAACTCTTCAACACAAACAGAGCCGATATAGCCGGCTCCTCCTGTAATTAGTAATTCCATGGTGTTTATCCTTTAAGGTTATTAGGTTCACAGTTCAGGGTTCAGGGTTAGAACTGGAACCGTTTTTGTCATGTGTATCTTTCTTGTTGTCTGTCAACTGACAGGCATCTTTCATTCACGTGGAAATGCCTAATTTAGGCAGGATATACCTCTGTGAAAGGAACCATGCTCCTGCTATTACCAGCAAAATAATTGCTTCTTTCATTATTTCTCTCCTTTATTAAACTTCTCCTGAGCATCTTATCACATGATCGTGCGCCTGCTTTACTGCCTCTTTTACTTGTTTTGATTGAGGCAGAGTTGATGCAAGCTGTTCTAAATACTTATGGCTTTGAACGGCCTGGAATGAGGGGGCAAAATTCAGATCAAATGCCCACCCTATCATTAGCAGTTTAAAATCGTTTAACGTTTTCAAATCATTTATTCTTACTATTTTGCATTCTTTTAAAGTCTGCAAAACCTGCGGCGAACATTCTGGTTCATCGGCAAGGCCAAGCTCGATGGTTGTGCTTGGATTCTTTTCCCGTTCATGATAGTAATCAATGACAACCTTCCATATATCAAGCTTATCAGCATCTCGAAGAAGCCGCATAAAAAATAGCATTTTCTTATCCTCCACGTTTGGAAGCACAGCGACATTATGATATGCAATAGCTTTTGCGATAAGTCTTTTTTCATATTTTGAGAATACATTCAAAATTTTATGCATCCCTATCTGTTGCAATCCCAGCCTGGCATGGTTTTCAGAATCCATATCCTTGAATGTGCCATATACAGCATATTGTTTAAATCTTCCGATGTCATGCAGTAACGCCATTGTCTCTGCCAGCAGCATCTCCTGCTCTGAAATGTCCAGCGATTTGCCTAACATGACAATATTATCGCACACCCGTTTTGTATGTTCTTCTTTTAACCTGATAGCGCGGTTATATTCTGAATCAGCAGTGTAATAACCGGACACATAATCGGTAAACCAGTTCTTTAAATGTATAAGCTCACTTTTTTTCATAGATACTTTTTTTGTAACAATTTAGTTTTTTTTGAAAAGATTTTTTTATATTTTCTGTTTGCTGGATGAACTTGTCAGGTAATATCAATTTGGTTTAAACCTAAGTTGAGCGATTTATTGCGAAGATATGTGCCGAGATCTTGATGCATAAGGGTTTGCGAAAACCACAGGCATACCCGTGGATATGTCGAGGATTTTCGCGAATCCTTGATGCGCAAGA
>JAYENE010000102.1:0-4779 GCA_034721935.1 Thermodesulfobacteriota bacterium | reverse complement strand
CCTGTTGTGTCTTTGTTTGCCTTTTTTCCTGAAGTTTTTGGATAAATCTTGGCAGGCTTTCCTTTTGGTTTGGAGGAAAATCATATTTTCGACAGAAATCCAGGTAATATTGAAGCCGCTTTTTATATGAGCCCCGAAATTTTCCTGAAATGTCTTTGTTTTTTAAATATGTTTCAAATTGCTTTTGTAGGGGTAAAGGTATTGGGAGCATAGTGAAAACTCCATTTTCTATATATCCTTAATATTATCATGATACGCATAATGATAAAAAAATATACTATTGCAAATCGAATGTTAATAATTTAATATATCTTTAAAAAATTTTAAAAATTCATAAAGTTATATCTTTTATTTGATTACGCTTTGAGAATTTACGTATATTTTGATATAAAGTCTTATATAAATTTTCTAAGGTTTGAGCCTGAGAACCTTTTTTAATCATTATGCGTATCATTCAATATGAAAAGATACGTGGTTCTACAGAATAACTTCGTTAGCAACCAAATATCGAATTTAGAGAGGAATCAAGTTTATGATATTAGATAAAAATAATAAGGAAGTGCAAATAGGTTCATGGGTAAAGGTATTGTTTATTGAACCTGGATTTATTTTGTCATTTCCCGATAAGGAAGCAAAAATAATGAAATCCATGATTAATAAAACCTTTGAAGTTGTTGAAATTAGTAGAGAACATAAAAAGGCCCTGGTATATCAATCATTTGATAGATTACATGGTTTTTCATTAGCACTATCTTCGGAGGAAATGGAGGTAGTAGATAACAATGAATGAAAGATAAAACTGCTAACCAGGCGTTTCACTGGATTGCAGGGGTCTCAGTCCCTTTGAAATGTCTTGGTTTACCAAACGTATTAAAATTAACAAAGTTTACTGGAAACCCCTGCAACCAGTGAACTCAACGTTCGCCGGACTGCTCAATAATTCTGATACAAAATTTAAAAGTTGACTTTTTGTAAAATTTATCCGAGAATATTAAATAATTATTCATACAATTACATTATAAAAAAATATGACTAAACATTTTAAAAATATATTAAGGGGGGTCGGCAGTGTCATGGATATAGCCCCTTTAACAGACTACAGGCGATTTGTGCCAAAAGAGAATATTCAAGAGAGAATGCACGGTCATTGGGCTCGCACAGGCCGCAACATTCAACTTGCGGTAGAACGTTTCGCTAATGAGCAAAAGAAAATCCAAAAATAGACTTCCCACCAAAACTTCTACTGTTCCAGCAGGACAGAAAGAGCAAACCAAAGTAGCCCATCTCACTCAACAGCAATTTTCTGGGCCTGTTCCTCACCCTCAAATTCTTCAAGAATATGACCAAATAATTCCAGGAGCGGCAGAAAGAATACTAAGAATGGCGGAAGAGGATGCAGAACACCAAAGGGAAATAGAGAAAACCGCTATTACTCTTGCAGGGGAAGATGTGAAGAGAGGCCAACGATACGGACTCACTATTGGTATTCTTGCCTTTATAACCAGCATTATTGCCCTCGCTCTCGGTTCTGAAAAAACAGCCATCGCTCTTGGCGGTACTACAGTAGTTGGTCTTGTTGCTGTTTTTGTTACAGGTCGCATCAAACAATCATCAACAAAAAATAACGGCGAACCAGGCGCTTGAGATGGACTGGGCAAAGCCGTGCCGCTTTTGGAAGGCAGCATTTAACCGATAGTTTTTACCTTTATCATAGTTTTTCGGTTATCGTTGCCCAGCCACTCAGATTTACGTTGGGCGGCATAGAAATAACAGCGTAAAGGATATGAAATGGCAAAAAGTTTTAACGAAAAACTGATTGAACTGCTGAAAACGGATTCCCGATTTGTGGATGATGAGTGGGAGTTGGTCAAGGCGGCGGTGATCGACCGGGCATGGAAAATTGACCGTGATCTGGTGAAACTGCTGCTGGGAAAATCTGAAATAAAAGGAAAATTCTTCGACGAGATTGAAGGGCACTGGATTTTCAATATTAATACCTTTATCGAATACGTTGCCGACAAAAACTTTCTTGCAAATTCCTATACCCGGTTCAGAAACAAAATCGGTTTGAACATTGACGGTAAATTTCTAAGGGAACGGGGCGAGGTGTCTCTTGTCTGGCCGTATAAGGATTGTGTTCTTGAAGGCGGGCAGACCAAAGAGGAAGAGAAGCGCAAGGAGATATTCTTCAATGAAATTCTGGCCCAGGATGAGATTGACCGGCTTTTTGACCCCAAAGTGCTGACCAATTGGAAGCGATATACGGTTGCGGGAGAACAGAAAGTAACGGAAATTAAGCGGGATGAAAAAGGTACGATCCGGGAAAACCTGATTATCAAAGGGAATAACCTGCTGGCATTGCATACGCTGAAAAAGGAGTTCAGGGGCAAGGTGAAGCTGATTTATATTGATCCGCCGTATAATACAGAGAATGATTCTTTCCGATATAATGACAGCTTTTCACGATCCACTTGGTTAACATTTATGAAAAATCGTTTTCAATCATGTCGCGACTTATTAAGGCAGGATGGCTTCCTTTTTGTTCAAATAGACAATAGAGAACTTGCATATTTGAAAGTGCTTTGTGATGAGGTATTTGGCAATAATAATTTTAGAAATGGAATAATCGTAAAAAAAGGTCAAAAAAGCCTACAAAAACAATTTGAAATTATAGATAGATTGAATGCTGGCTATGACACAATCCTTTTTTATTCCAAATCCAATAATATAAAAATCCCAAACCTTTTTAAGATATTATCTGGAAAAAAATCAAGCTCATGGAACAATCATTGGCGAGGGACTGATAGACCAACGATGAGATTCGAGTTGTTTGGCATTACTCATCAAGAAGGACAGTGGAGATGGGCAAAAGAAAGAACATTTAAAGCAGTTGAGAATTATAAAACTTTAATTTCTTACATTAAGAGAACTGGTGTTGTTGAAGACAAGATTACAGATAATATGATAGATGAGCATTATCTTAAATATATTCAAGAAAATAGTATATTGGACTATTCAGATTTTGAATTGGTAAGACTTAGTACGAATGGAAAGCCTGAGCATTACATTCCGGCTACCAATAAAATACTTTTAAGTGAAAATTGGATGGATATAAATGTGGCTGGTCGAGAGTCTGAATTTGAACACGAAAAAAATGAAGAAATCAACAGAAGAATAATAGAATGGCTAACTGATTACAATGACATAATCCTTGATTTTTTTGCCGGTTCCGCTACAACCGCCGCTGTCGCGCACAAAATGAACCGTCAATGGATCACCGTTGAACAAATGGATTACGTTGAAACTATTACGGTTGAGCGTCTGAAAAAAGTCATCGGCGAAAAGAGAACAAAAGAGGACAGCCTGTTTGAAGAACTCGAATACGATCAGGGAGGCATTTCCAAAGCCGTCAACTGGAAAGGTGGCGGTGACTTCATCTACTGCGAACTGATGAAGTACAATAAAACCTTTATGGATAAAATACAAGCTGTCAAAATATCCGAAAAGCTTGTGGAACTCTGGAAAGGCATTGCGGAAAACTCCTTCCTTAACTGGTATGTAAATCCTGAAATACCGGAACAAGCGGTCAATGATTTTATAGACATCGGCAAAACAGAAAACGGTCTGGATAAACAAAAGAAACTGCTGGTGGAGCTGCTGAACAAGAACCAGCTCTATGTCAACCTTTCCGAAATAGATGATGCGGATTTTAACGTCAGCGACCAAGATAAAAAACTGAATCAGTCATTTTACGGGGAGAATGCATAATGGCTGATAAGTTTTTATATGAAGGACTGGATTCCCTTTCAGCATTTGGTGGATTGAAAAAGGAAATTCCGGCGTACCTAAAAGAAAACCTGAACCCCCGCTTTGAGCTTCGCCCGTATCAGGAAGAAGCCTTTGCCCGGTTTTTTCACTGTCTGGATAATGATTTTCCAGGCAAGGACTGGCCGCTTCATTTTCTTTTCAATATGGCCACGGGCAGTGGCAAAACGCTGATTATGGCCGGGCTGATCCTTTACCTGTACGACAAGGGCTATCGGAATTTTCTGTTTTTTGTCAACTCAACCAATATCATCGAAAAAACAAGGGACAATTTTCTTAACCCCCTGTCATCCAAATTTCTTTTTGTTGAAAATATTCGCTTCGGCACAAAGCGGGTTTCTGCTTCGCCGGTTGCCAATTTTGAAGGCGTCAATGAAAATGATATTAATATCTGCTTTACAACCATCCAGAAACTGCATTCAGACCTGACCGCGGAAAAAGAAAACGCCCTCACGTATGAAGATTTCAAAGATAAAAAAATTGTGCTGCTGGCAGATGAAGCCCACCACATGAACACCCGCACCAAAGCTCAGAAGGAGATGTTTGAAAGCTGGGAAAATACCGTTGAACGGATATTTCAGCAAAATGAAGACAACCTGCTTCTGGAGTTTACCGCCACGCTGGATTACACGAATTCTTACATTGCTGATAAATACAAAAATAAAGTCCTGTATCGTTATGATCTGCGTCAGTTCCGAAATGATGGATATTCCAAGGATGTTTACATCGTTCAGGCAGATTTTGACGAAAAAGACCGCATCATTCAGGCGCTTATCCTGAGCCAGTATAAACAGGAAGTGGCGGCGAAACACCGCATCAACCTGAAACCGGTGATCCTGTTCAAAGCGCAAAAGACCATTGCCCAATCACAGGAGAATAAAGCCAACTTTCATAACCTGATTGACCATCTTTCGGAAGACGATCTCAAGCGGATACGGGAGAAATCCGATATTC
>JAYENE010000101.1:0-4791 GCA_034721935.1 Thermodesulfobacteriota bacterium | reverse complement strand
GAAAGACAGAAGCCAATGCCTAATGGTGAATCTTCGACCTCAACCTTCTCAACAAGATTTTCACGGGGCTGAAAATCTCTAATCATGAGCTTAAGTCCAGGCCGAATATCAATCTCCCGAACAAATCTTTTGCCAATCGCCTGCGGCAATTCCACGATAGTTTCAAGGCCATCTGTATGATTAGCAAACTGGATCTTTTGGAAATTTTCAAACAATTCATTTTTGTTTTCAATCGATATTGTCTGGCTCATGAGCGCCTCAATAGCTGGTTAAATGGTCGAATCGCCTATCAACACTTTGTCCCCATGATTTTGCCAACTATTTGAAAATCATACGTAATCGAAGATTTGTATTGTGGTTTATTTGCTTCCCTTTAAGGTTTTGTTTCTGGTTGACTTTTTGTCATTCTCAATGTTATTTTTTTGTAACAGTTCAGCTCTATCTGACAAAATTGTAATGACTCACCGCGGAGACGCTGAGGGCGCAGAGGGAAGATAATTTTTCCTTTGCCGTTGAGAGGACGGCAAAGGAAAACTACTCAACAGCTTTGCTGTATAACAATTTAACTTAAATACACTATTATTCATTGCCTTACCATTACGAAGTGCTGCGGAATGCCCCAAAGGGGCCGGTTCTTATTGCTTTCCGTCCTCTCAACGGAAAGCAATAAAAAAACAATCTCTGCGTCCTCTGCGTCTTGAGCGACTTGTCGAGGCGCAGCTTGCAGAGCGAAGCCCGAAGCGGGCTGTGAACTATTACATTTTTTTAGTATAAATATTGTACGTCCTTATCGAAAAAAGGAGACCTTTGTTATGCCAATATTGAGTGTAAAAGAAGCAGCAGAAATAAAGATTCCTTCTCCTGTATCTCAAGAGTATTGGGAAGACAGCGAGTGGGCTCATGAGCATATGAACGAAATTTCTGCAAAATATCCCAATCAATGGGTGATTATCTATAACAAGAAGGTAGTAGCAGCCAGCACAAGCGGGTCGGAAGCGGAACAGATTGCCAGAGAAAAGGTGGGTGATCAGGAATTCGTTATCCTGTTTGCCGAGAAGGGAATACGTGTCTATTAAGATCGATTTAGAATTTGAAACCAGGCTTGATTCAGAGCTTCTCTCTGTTGGCGTTTCGACTCGTTTGATAAGGTTAATTGCTTCTCTCCGGCTGAAAACTGCAGAAGCCTGGACTGATCCATATAAAGCAATAATTGATACAGGGAGTCCTATAACTCTAATACCAAAGCATATTTGGGATAAAGTCAGCATAAAATGGATTTCCCCAGGTTCCATACAATTTACAGGGTTGGGTTCTGGTGGCATATCTGGAAAATTGGCCGAAGTTGTCATGGTTTTTCTGGATAAAAAAGTACTTTCCCCTCCCATCTCTTTAAAAGGGTTCCTTGTTGACAGTGATACAGTTCCCCTCATTATCGGTTTTGAAGATGTGTTGACCGATATCAAGCTGGTGTGTGACTACAGTACAAAAACTGCCTTCCTTCAAATACCTATCTGACTTACCTTGTGACAGCTTCTTTGTCCCATGCTACTACCAGTACCAATAAGGAGCATACCACCTGGGATAATGCCAGTAGGGACAGGGGTAATAAACCCTATCTTCCTTTTCAACCGGCCACAGGTGGACTTCCTTGGCAAAGATCAGAGGATAGGTGTACTCTATTTCACCAAGACGCTGAATTTTCTTTCCCTGAACCTCTCCTGCCACCGTTACCTTTCTTCCTCCGTTGTAAATGGCCACATCCAAATACCCAGGGTATAAGGCCAGAAACCTTCCCTCTGATTCATCCACATCCTTAGGTTTCCCACTCGTATCAGCAGGTTTTTGCAGCACCTCGATCATAGTTCCCTCTTTCAGGTTCACAGAACTTATAATCACGCCGCTCCAGAGTACAGTTTCGCCCTTATAGGCTTCCGGGGCTTTAGCTACGACACTCAAGGTTAGCTCCTTTGCTATCTGCTTCCTCAACTGTTTGGAGATTACCGGAGCACAGCCAGCAATAGAGAAAAGACAATAGGCCACAAATATAGAAGCAAAAAATAAATTTTGGATTTTGACCTTTCTGAACTTCCTCATAACACCACCCCCGATAATCTTGGGGTTGATCCTGAAACAAAAAAAGGCGCAACCAGATTGATTTCACAATCCAAGTTACGCCTTCACTTTTTCCCGCTTTTTGGTCAAGAAACCGTAAGACGTTCCTTCAGGGTTTGATATCACTAAACAATTTAGGTATCCCTAACAAAAGAAAAGTTCTATGTCAAGATTTTTTGTTATGAACACGGGATCGCGGGTTGGGTGGATGACGGGTAGAGTCAGACAGGATAACAGGATAAACCAGATTATTTATTTCCTGTTAATCAACAGAGCCCAAATCCTGTAAAAACATATAATTACATACCGATTTGATCAGGCTTTAGAAAAAACTGTATCAAAATTATTTTTTGGACTTAAATAATAGTTCGGTACCAAGGTTTGTCATCTTTGCTATTATACATTCAATACTCATTTGGCCGTTTATAGATTTGGAACGGGTTTGAAATGAAAAACCATTTCCAGGATATGAATTTATGATATACAAGATCTGCATTAACTCTTTTTTTTATAAAATCAAGTCAATCCTGTAATCCTGTCTGAAATATTTATTATTTTTCGGGAGATGAGAGTAACTGCACCCTTTTGACTTGGCCTTTGGATGATCAAAAAAAGCAGGAGCTTGACAAATAAATTGGATATGATATAAAAAAATAAACATTTTTGTTAATTAACTGCAATTGTATCTTGCTATGGCTAAAAATAATATTTCCAGATTGCTGAGTACGGAAAGTCGTTTTTTTACCCTTTCATCTCTTCAAGCTCTTTTCAATATTACCAGAGAAAGCGCCAGGACAACGGCTTTTAGACTTGTTGAGCGCGGTATTTTAATGCGGTTGCGCCGTGATCTCTATGTCCTTGTTAATACTAAATATTCGCTTTTTTCCCTGGCCAATGCCCTTTATCAACCTTCTGTGATTTCTCTGGAAACCGCCCTCAACTATTGGGGGCTGATCGTCCAGGTGCCCCAGATAATTTTTTCGATTGGACCTGGCACATATAAATGTAAAGTGGATAAGACTGACTTCGTGTATCGACGTATAGATCCCTCTCTTTTTCGCTTTGGGCAGGTAAAGGCCGAAGACTTTTATATCACAGAGCCTGAAAAGGCATTTTTAGACACACTCTACATGAAAAGCAAAGGGCTCGTGGACTTATTGGCAGAGGATGTAGATATGGACAGGCTTGATAATGAGCTGCTGGAATATTACTCACGCCTCTACCCTGAAATTGTAAGAAAAATGATTCGATCTTTCAAACAACATACCTATGAAGCCAAATAAACAGGATTTTTTTAACCAGTACAGGGAAAATACCATCATTGAAGTGGTTCAGGCACTGGCGAAATCGAGCGCGGGATCTCAAATTGCCTTTAAAGGTGGAACAGCGTTAAGACTCTTTTATGATCTACCCCGTTACTCGGAAGATATTGATTACGACTCTCTTCCAGGCGCCTCAGCGCCTGATCTTTTAGATATCATAAGAAACCTTTCTCAAAAAAAAAGGTGGGAAATAACGGATGAAGCAGTCAAATATTACACCGTGCTTTTGGAATTGCGGTTCGCCGGGCCAGAGAGGAATTTTCATGTTAAAGTTGAAATATCCACCAGGGAGAAAAAATTGGATATAACGACCTTACTTCTCAGGGGAGTACCAGTCCTTACACTTGAGCCTTCATTCTTAATGACAGAAAAACTGCTCACCTTCATTGAGCGGAAAGCGGGTAGAGACATCTTTGACGCCTGTTTTATTCTCAAAAATGCCTATCCACTCAATGAATCTATGATAAAGGAATCTTTTGGTGATCTGTCGAGTTTTTATAAAACTATATTGAACAGGATAGATATGGCTGATCCTAAGAAAATATCCCGGGATACAGGTAAACTGTTGGGGCATGATTATAGAAACTGGATAAGAACCTCTTTTCTTGGCGATTTTAAGAGGCTTGTCAGGAACAAAATTAAGGAACTGGAACACTCTCGTACTCCAGCATGATAAGCTACCTGGAAACTCTCCTTGCCTTGACAGGCAGGATATGTTCGATGGCTCCGAGAATTGAGTCGAAATCATCGCTCTTCAAAACTCAAATGACTTTCAAGTCTTTTGATCTGTGCGGTTAGGGCTCGCGCAAAAATAACTTCACATTTTAAGCGCCGATGCATCCCGCCTGGCTACGTTGCGAAAGCTCAGAATATCCTGATATTCCTGCGCTTTCGCGCCTTGCCAGCCAAGCGCCTCAACACTTAAAATTGCGAACTTATTATTGTGCGAACCCTTAGCGATTAGCTAATGGCTAAAAGCTAACCGCACAGGTCGAGTTATTTTTGAGTACTTATCGTAAATTCGTTTCATTTCTTCCAAATTTCTAATTTCCAATTTCAAGCCTTGAATGGTTACTTAATATTCAAACAGGAAACAAGGAAATTGCATAAAGGGGATAATTGCAAGTGTTATCATCTTTTTTTAAATTTTGCAGACTCATACGTGATAAAATATGCGGTTTGTATTTTTCATTATAGACTTTAAGACTCTTGCTTTGCAGGTTAATCCCAGCTTTAGCCTCAACAGGATATATTATGTCATTAACTGAAAATAAAAAATCAACCTCGGCTTTGCCCTGGCTGGTCCAGTAGAACAAATTTGTCCGGAATTTTTCTATGAGCTGCTGGGCTACGTAGT
>JAYENE010000100.1:0-4807 GCA_034721935.1 Thermodesulfobacteriota bacterium | reverse complement strand
AAGTAAAAAGCGAAAGTAGAAATTATAAAATTCGACTGAATTTTCAGTAGATTGTTCGTCAGTAATTTAAGAATAGCAGTAATGGATGGGAAGAAAATTGGAATCACCCATTGGGTGAATAAAAAAAGTGGCTTAATAAATTGACGCGCTCTTGGTAATTGCGGAGTTTAAGAGAGAATTATCTCTCATAGACGCTTAAAATCGCTCAATTTAGGTTATAATATCATCGGATTCCCGGCGAAGAACTTCGAGATAAATCTGATCTTTGCCGCCAAAATAACTATAGATTGTGCCCTTGGCTACTCTTGCCATACGGGCAATCTCATCGATATTGGTTTTTCTAAGTCCATAACGTGCAAACAGTTTTTTTGATGTATCCAGGATAGATCTCACTTTTTTCTTTTTCATTATTTTTCCTTTTGTTGTATACTTTCGAACTAAATTCGTTTCTTGGTCTAAAAAACAACAATAAAAATATGAATGTCAAGAAAAAAAACACAGCCTTATGCCTGTGTGTTATGCACAGGCAGAAAAATCCGTCAAAAAAAGATTTGCAATATTGAACCTTTTTGCGTAAGAATATATATTTAAACCTAAATTGACCGGTTTTTTACTCGATCTGCACCGATCTCTTGCGCATAAAGGCTTCGCAAAAATCCTCGACATATCCACGGGTATGCCTGCAGTTTTTGCAAATCCTTATGCATCAAGATCTCAGCACATATCTTCGCAAAAAATCGCTCAACTTAGGTTAAATTTGACTTGTTACGATGTCGTCAAATTTATTGGATAGGTTTTATTTTTATAAGGGTATAAAGCCGGGAGCAAAAAATGGATTATATTAAAATAAGATTTATCAAGAAATCCGATTACTTAAACTCAGACGCAGGAAGAGGTATTCAGGATATGTTTCGATCGATGAATCCGCTCTTTGCTCTTTCCGAAGGCGTGTGGAAGCCTCAGATGGATATATATGAAACACATGAAGAAATAATTATTTTAGCCGAGATTGCAGGTGTAAACAAAGAGAATCTCGGTGTGGAAATCAACACCAAGGCAGTCAAAATTTATGGCAACCGGGCTGGAATGCCCAGGGTTAAAAATTCAACATACAGACTGGCAGAAATTCAGTATGGTAAATTTGAGCGTGTATTGTTTCTTCCAGCGCCTATTGATACTGATAAAGTAACTGCAACATATTTAAACGGTTTGCTTCAGATCAGGCTTGCGAAATTGCCGCCTGATAGAACGCACAGGATACCGATTGCAGATGGATAGCCGTTTTATATGGGAGCATTACCAATTTATTAAAGCCGAAAAATAAACTCTATTCGGGCGGAATAAACCCGCCCCTACGATCGGGCGGAATAAACCCGCCCCTACGAAATTTGATGCACGTAACCCGTAGGGGCGGGTTTATCCCGCCCGATAAATGATGATGCTGTGGGATATCATTCCAATTTTAACAAACAGGTAATACTCCCTTTTATATTGTTTATCATTTTTTGGAGGCACCTATGACCGAGCAACTACCGCATGACAGTTCCAAAACTAAAACTATTCCGGAGATTCTTCCTGTTTTGCCTTTAACTGATACAGCGCTTTTTCCTAAAATGGTTATGCCTGTTATGGCCATGCAAAAGGAATCAGTGCAACTGGTTGATGAAGCAATGTCTAAAGATCGTATCATAGGGCTTATTATTGCCAGAGAAATGAAAACAAAAACCGGTTATACGCCTGACGATCTACATTCGGTGGGGATAAGCGCTCTTATTCTTAAAATGGCAAAGTCCGAAGATAATACGACTCAATTGCTTGTTCAGGGTTTAAGCAGGTTCAGGGTAAAAGATTTTATAAAAACAAAGCCCTATCTTCAGGTCCGGGTAGAGCATATTAAGGATAAAGAAGAAAAAGACAAGGAAATTGATGCGCTGATGGCAAATATTATCAGTCTGTTTACCAGGGTGGTTGAGCTTTCTCCCGGCTTGCCGCAGGAAATCGGGGCAATGGCAAAATCGATACAGGAGCCCGGCACATTGGCAGATATGGTTGCTTCGCTTATTAACGCAAAACTTGAAGAGAAACAAAAGGTTTTAGAGCTTTTTGATGTTAAAAAACGATTAAAAGAGGTTACAAGGCTTTTAAATTACCAGGTAGAGGTTTTAGAACTTGGGAGCAAGATACAGTCCCAGGTAAAAGGAGGCATGGATAAGCAGCAGAGGGAATATTATCTGCATCAGCAACTTAAGGCTATCAAGGAAGAATTAGGGGAAAAGGATGAGACCGCTGTTGAAATTGAAGAATACAAGGCAAAAATAAAGAAAGAAAAGCTTCCTGAAGAGGCCCGCAAAGAGGCTGAACGGGAAATCAACCGCCTGTCCCGCATGCACCCGTCTTCTGCCGAATATACTGTAGCGTCGACCTATCTTGACTGGTTGACTGTTCTTCCCTGGTATGAAAGCACCAAGGACAACCTTGATATAAAAAAAGCAAGAAATATATTAGATGCAGACCATTTCGGGCTCAAGAAACCAAAAAAGCGCATTATAGAATATCTTGCCGTTCGCAAGTTAAAACCTGAATCAAAAGGGCCGATACTGTGTTTTGTCGGCCCTCCCGGAACCGGCAAGACATCCCTTGGCATGTCAATAGCAAGGGCTTTGGGACGAAAGTTTATCCGAATTTCATTGGGTGGCGTCAGGGATGAGGCTGATATCAGGGGACATCGGCGAACTTATGTGGGAGCGCTTCCCGGCCGGATAATTCAGGGGATAAGACGCGCTGAATCCAACAATCCTATTTTTATGTTAGATGAAATAGACAAACTTGGAAGCGATTTTCGAGGAGACCCGTCATCAGCGCTGTTAGAGGTTCTTGATCCAGAGCAGAATTTCTCTTTTACCGATCACTATCTTGATGTGCCGTTTGATTTGTCAAAGGTAATGTTCATTACCACCGCAAATATTCTTGACCCCATACCTCCTGCCTTGAGAGACAGGATGGAGGTGCTGGAGCTTTTAGGTTATACACAGGACGAAAAGATTAAAATTGCGACACGGTATCTTATACCACGCCAGCGTGAAGCACATGGCCTTAAAGCCTCTCAGATATCCTTTACAAAAGGGGTATTGCACAAGATAATTTCAGGCTATACAAGGGAAGCCGGCATGAGAAATCTGGAGCGGGAAATCGCAACTATTTGCAGGGGGGTTGCGACAAAGATAGCTGAAGGCAAGGCAAAGTCTGCGAAGATAACGGTTAAGGATATAGCTGGTTATATGGGCCCTGTTCAATTTGCTTCAGAAGTCAGCGCAAGAACTTTAACACCAGGTTTAGCCATGGGGCTTGCCTGGACACAGACAGGAGGCGAACTCCTGTTTGTTGAAGCCACGGCAATGAAAGGCAAAAAACATCTGACCTTAACCGGACAGTTAGGCGATGTGATGAAGGAATCCGCGACAACGGCTCTTAGTTTCATACGTTCAAATGCCGTTTCCCTTGGGATTGCCGAAGATTTTTTTGAAACTCAGGATATACATATTCATATACCCGCAGGAGCCATACCCAAAGACGGTCCTTCCGCTGGCGTTACCATGCTTACCGCCCTGGTTTCACTCCTTACCCATAAAAAGATTCAAAAGGATCTTGCCATGACCGGTGAAATAACCTTGAGAGGTCAGGTGCTGCCGGTTGGAGGTGTAAAGGAAAAGGTCATTGCAGCCCATCGAGCCGGCATAAAAACAATTATTATGCCAACCTGGAATAAAAAGGATTTAGAGGATATATCTGAAAAGGTTAAAAAAGAAATCCATTTTTACTTTGTTGACAAAATGATGGATGTTTTGAAAATTGCGCTCGAGAAATAATGGCATAAAAAAGTATGGACCGTATATTTTTTTAAGTTTTCTTGCTGTCTGCGGCCTGTTGTTTTTTGCTTCTGGTTGCTCGAAGACAAAGCCTCCTCAGGGCAGGGCCGGATATCCAAGACCATATAAGGTCCTGGGAAAGTGGTATCAGCCCATTTCTCATTCTCAAGGTTTTAGCCAGCGCGGAAAGGCATCATGGTATGGCAGGAAGTTCCATGGAAGAAAGACCGCAAACGGAGAGACATATAATATGTATGCAATGACCGCGGCCCATAAAACCCTCCCGCTTGGCGGCTATGTCAGGGTAAAAAATCTTCAAAATAACAGGGAAATCAATGTAAGGATCAATGATCGCGGGCCATTTGTCCGTGGCAGGATCATCGATCTTTCCTATGCTTCGGCAAAAAAACTCGGACTGGTCGGCCCCGGCACAGCTCCTGTTAAAATAACGGCTCTTGGCACACCTGTGCAATCTAAAACAAAAAAGGGATCCATCAGATCCTATATTCCGCTGGATTATTATAAGGGTAATTTTACTGTTCAGATAGGCGCTTTCAGCGATCGCAATAACGCCAAGAGATTAAAGCAAAAACTTGATCTAACATACAAGAATGCACATATAACAATATATAACAACGGGTATGAAACATTTTACCGTGTGCGTGTAGGCCGTTGCTCAACCCTGGAAAAGGCAATAGAACACGAAAATAAACTTATTGAAAACGGGTTTGAAGGGGCTTTTGCAATTGCAGAGTAGATGTAGTTATTCAAATGGTTAATATGTATTAATATTTTCACCGCAGAGGGAGTATTGCCAGTTTGTTAAAATTGGAATGATATCCCACAGCATCGTCATTTATCGGGCGGGCCGCCCGCCTCGCCTGAGCGAAAGTCTTCAGGGATGCTGACTGCCTCATTTGGCCGAGAGCGATGGCGGGCGG
>JAYENE010000099.1:0-4846 GCA_034721935.1 Thermodesulfobacteriota bacterium | reverse complement strand
ATTTGCAAAAACCGCAGGCATACCCGTGGATATGTCGAGGATTTTTGCGAAGCCTTTATGCGCAAGAGATCGGCGCAGATCGAGTAAAAAACCGCTCAATTTAGGTTTTAATCAATAAGACGGTTAAGCAGTATCGGGAAATAGTTTCGAGGTGATAATTTTCATTTTCGCCAGGCGGAATGTCAGCGCTGTGCGCAAACACCCAAAGCCGTATTTTATACTTCGAGACAGGTTGATTGATGAAGCCTCGGCAAAATAGTTTGTCGGGCAACTGACCTCGGCAATAGTGTAGCCAAGCCATACTATCTGGGCAAGCATCTGGTTATCAAAAACAAAATCGTTTGAATTTTCATCAATCGGCAACCGCTTAAGCAGCTCACGGGAAAAGGCTCTGTATCCGGTGTGGTATTCGGAAAGCTTGGCTCCTATAAGGATATTTTCAACAAAGGTTAAAAATCGATTCGCAACATATTTCCAGACAGGCATTCCGCCTTTAAGAGCATATCCGCCAAGAATTCTTGAACCCAGCACGCAGTGATAAAGTCCGCTTTCAATCATAGAGGCTATGGCAGGAATCAGCATGGGAGTATACTGGTAATCAGGATGAATCATGATGATTATATCCCCGCCTTGCTCAATGGTTAGTTTATAGCATGATTTTTGATTGGCGCCGTAACCCAGATTTTTTTTATGAGCATAAACCTTTGTATTCGGCAGTGTCTTTGCAATAGATACTGTTTCATCGTGGCTTCCGTCATCAACCAAAACCACTATGTCAACAATGCCCTGCGCCATAACCTCCTCATAGGTTCTGCGCAGTGTTTTTGCCGCATTGTAAGCCGGCATGACAACAACCACTTTTTTATCTTTATACATTAAACGATAACTTATTATAAAAGAAAGTAATAAATGAGGTATGCCCATAAAACCAAAAAATTATGGCAGAAATCACAAGAAACGTAAAGAATATATTAAGCAAAGCGGACTTTTGCTACAAAAATAAAGGCAGGGCCTGTTTAAGACCCTGCCTTTGAGCTGGTTAAGATTTTCGCCTTCCCTGTCTGCGTGCAACGCACAGGCAGGCTTGAACTTGAATCCGCCAAAGTACTCTGGCGGAAACATTTTTCAAAGGTCTCACTATGTGCGGGTGATTAGGGCTCGACAAAAAATAACTTCACATTTCTTTGCGCCGATGCATCCCGCCTGACTGCGTTGCGAAAATTCTGAATATGCTTGATATTCATGCTTTTTCGCGCCTTGTCAGCCGAGCGCCTCAACGCCTGAAATTGCGAACTTATTCTTTGCCGAACCCTTAATTTACATCTATGGTTATTTGTTTTGGTTTCTTTTCTTCCGGTTTTGGAACTTCCACAGTAAGGATTCCCTCTTTATAGGTTGCCTTAATATCCTCGGGATTTACAGTTGTCGGCAGTGTAAAAGATCTGTAGAATGACCCAAAACTTCTTTCCCTGCGAAAGTAGTTTTCTTGCTTAATCTCTTTGTCAATGGATCGCTCACCCTTGAGAGTCAATAGATTATCCTTAACATCAACAGTAACTTTTTCTTTATCTACTCCGGGAAGTTCGACTTTAAGAATAATAGCCTCATCAGTGTCATAAATATCTACAGTCGGCTTCCATGAAGCCAGGCTAACCTCTTCATCAAACTCCTTTGAGCGAATAAAAACGTCATCGAACATACGATTAATACGGTCTTGCAAGGTCGCTACATTTCTGAAAGGATCCCATCTAACGAGAGTCATAATAACACCTCCTTAATTGATAGTTGTCGGGGGTCAGGGATCGGGAATCAACAAGCTGAATTGACCAATGATCCCTCTCTAATTGAGCTTTGGCTAACTTAGAGTATTTGTTTGCATTTTAATATTCGCAGACAAATGAATACGCCTAAATTATTTATTATATCAAGTTGTTAAACCATTTATTACTGTTTCCACCCCCAAAATAATCATTACAAATGTTCTGTCAAGAAAAAAAGAGGCTGGAAACATAAAATAGCTCAGGCATAAACGTAGCTCAGACCTTGCACAGACAGATAGAAAAATCGTAACGCTATTAACCTTGACGAATCTGACCTTTTACGAGTTCGCCAAAATCGAGTGTCAACAAAAACATTGATTTTACGGCAATGTTTTGCTTGATTAAATAAAACATGTAACATATAGACCTATTTATCAAATGAATGACATTCAGAATGCTTAAGGGAGGGCTAATAATATTGGTCGCAATACATAGGATCCAAGAGGGAGACGTCCTGCTGGAACTCGAAAATATTCATATGTATTTCGGAAAGGTTTGCGCCCTGGCAAATATAAATCTGAAAGTCAGAAAAGGAGAGATCCACTCTATTATTGGCCCTAATGGAGCCGGTAAAACAGTAATGATGAATATTATTAATGGACTGTACCATCCTCAGAAAGGAAACATATATTACAAGGGACAAAAGGTTAACAAGCTCAGGCCATATAAGCGGGCTAAATTAGGGCTTGCCAGGACATTTCAGAAAGTAGAAGTGTTTGGCGGCATGACAGTGCTGGATAACATCCGTCTTGGCAGGCATATACATCTAAATTCTGGTATATTCAGTGGTTCAGCATATATTGGAAAGACCGCGCGTGAGGAAATTGAGCACAGAACCTTTATTGAAGAAGAAATAATCGATCTTTTAGAAATCGAACATATCAGACATAAATCGGTTGGCATGCTGCCGTACGGATTGCAGAAAAGGGTCGAATTAGGCCGGGCCCTTGCCCTGGAGCCGGAACTTCTCATCCTGGATGAGCCGCTGGCCGGTCTTAATCTGGAAGAAGTCGAGGATCTGGCCAGGTTTATCCTGGATATAAATGAAGATGAGCGCTGGAGAGTAACCTGCCTTCTCGTGGAGCATGACATGGGTGTGGTCATGGACCTTTCCGATCATGTTTTAGCGATTAATTTCGGCAATGTGATAGTTGATGGCACACCAGAAGAGGTTCAGAACAATCCTGAGGTAATAAAGGCTTATCTCGGTGATGAGGATCTATATGCAACAAGAGGATAAAACTGGCGAAAATAATAGGATTCAAGGCATAGAAATTTCCAAAGCCCTGACTATTCCCAAGCTTTTTCTTAAGCAGGCCGGAAAGTTCGGCAAGGACAGTATTGCCATGCGGGAGAAGGAGTTTGGCATCTGGCGGCCTATCACATGGCATGATTATCGTGAAAATGTTAAATCCCTGGCTCTTGGCCTGATCAGCATAGGTCTTAAGGATCAGGACAAAGTTTGCATGATCGGCATTAATCGTCCTGAAGGCTTATGGGCTGAGATGGCTATTATGTGCGCAAAGGGAATAGGTGTCTGGTTATTCCAGGAGTGTCTTATAGAGGAGGTCAAATATATTGTTGATCATTCAGATGCCAGGTTTATGTTTTGTGAAAGCCAGGAAGAAGTGGATAAGGCTCTTTCCATATTTGATGAGTGTCCAAAGCTGGAAAAGATCATCTGGGATGATCCAAAGGGGATGCGACATTACAAAGAGGATTGTCTGATAAGCTTTAAAGAGGCGCAGCATTTAGGCGAAGAGCTTGATCAAAAACAGCCCCGTCTTTTTGAGGAGACAATCTTTAAGGGACATGGCGACGAAACAGCTCTTCTTCTTTATACTTCCGGCACTACTGCGCTCCCCAAGGGCGCTTTGCTGTCTCATTATAACATGTTGACAATGGGTCAGAATCTCATGGCGGTTGATCCATGCTTTGAGACCGATGATTATGTTTCTTATCTCCCTTTTGCATGGATCGGCGAGCAGATGATGGCTGTTTCCTGCGGCCTTCAAATCGGATTTACTATTAATTTTCCTGAATCATCCGAAACCTCTCAGGAAAATATCCGGGAGATCGGGCCTTACGTTATGTTTGCTCCACCCCGAATGTATGAACAGATGACCCGAACTGTACAGGTCAAGTATCTGGATTCCACATGGATTAAGAGGAAGTGCTACGAGTTGGCGGCAAAGATCGGTTATCATATAGCTGATCTTAAATTTAAGAAAAAACCCATACCGTTTCACTGGAGGTTTCTACAGGCTCTGGCTTATCTAATGGTGCAAAAAAAACTGAAAGATCATCTTGGTCTTTCACGAATTCGGAATGCTTATACGGGTGGCGCTGCCATGGGCCCAGACCATTTCCGTTTTTTTCATGCCATGGGCGTGAATCTTAAACAGATATACGGGCAGACCGAGATTGGGGGTATTTCTGTGATCCATCAAAGCGGAGATATCAAGTTTGACACTGTTGGAGTTCCTATACCGGGGACAGAGGTAAAAATTACCGAGGAGGGAGAAATTATTTCAAAAAGCCCTTCTGTCTTTCAGGGATATTATAAAAATCCTGAAGCTACGGAAAAAACCCTGATCAATGGCTGGCTATATTCAGGAGACAGGGGTTTTATAGATGATGACGGTCATCTTGTTGTTTTTGACAGGTCTAAGGATGTCATGATTTTAAAAGACGGCAGGCCGTTTGCTCCCCAGTATCTGGAAACCCGCTTGAAATTCAGCCCGTATGTGAAGGATTCCTGGGCAATTGGAGATAATCTGGACTATTTAACAGCAGTTATCTGTATCGATTATTCGGTGGTAGGAAAGTGGGCGGATGAAAAAAAGCTTACCTACACGAGCTACTCTGAGCTTTCGCAGAAACCGCAAGTCTATGATCTTGTCGAAGAACAAATCCGGCAGGCTAACAAAGACCTTCCTGAATCAGCGAGGATCAGAAAATTTATCAATTTATATAAGGAGCTTGACGCGGATGATGATGAGCTTACAAGGACCCGGAAACTGCGC
>JAYENE010000098.1:0-4873 GCA_034721935.1 Thermodesulfobacteriota bacterium | reverse complement strand
AATTGTTTCGCTAAATCTGTGCAGCTTATTCCCAATTCCCGAACAGACCAATAGCATAATAAGTCCCTGGCCTCAACTTGAACCTTGCGCCGGCCTTTTGAATATATCTCTTCTATTTCTATATCATCAGACCTCTGAATTAACAATATAGAATTCTTTATTAATAACCAATAATACAATATGTTATAGCTGTTTTTGAAATAAATTGGACATTCGCCACCTTGAAGCTTTGTCATAAACGACAATATATGGAGTTTATTGTAAATAAAGATTGTATATATTGATTTGAGTACGTCCAGCGGGACGCCCATGATTTTATGCGTTTCTCATTTTATTTTTGGTTTTTTACAAAAATCGCAGACATATCATCAAAAATGAACCGCAAACCTGTTGTCCGACCCAGTCCGTGTTGATGCGATTGATCTATCTTGTCAACGTCTTGCCGATTTCAACTCATGTTCGATGCGCTCAGCCAAAAACATTTTCATTAGCGATTGGTATGGGATGTCACGTTTATTGGCCAACGCTTTGAGTTCTTCAAGCATCAATTCAGGTAAGCGCAAGGAAACTTTTATGAGGAAAGGCTTGAAGTTCGGAAGAACAGTGCTTCTGGCTTTTTCCCAATCAAAAATATCCATTGCCAATAAAGTCTCTACTAAAAACCTTTTTTAATTGCTTTTTTAAGGGTTTCCTTGAAAGGATGATAACATTCTTTTGATTTCCGTCACTGATGCTCTTCCGGATCGGTATGGAATCGGAGAGTCCGCAGTCCATCAGGACCTGTCCGTTGTATCGAACCGTTTTCGATAGGCGGTAATCCTATCTTCATTCGTGGCGCTTTGCCGGTATTGACCGGAAATAGCATGAATCGGGTGGTTATATATCCAGAGCGAATTTTTTTGTCAATAGGGGTGAAAGGAACCAAATCTACACTCTTGGCAAAAAGTTTTTCTGTCTGTAAAACAAAAAAGTGGAAAATTACCATATAAATCGGAATGTTTTTACAAGAAATACATTCCTTGAAATTCCTTGATTTTTCTTTTATTGTTGTTACAAATGCAAAAGCATTTGATGTCAGTTAACATTGGACGCAAGACTGGGATCAAATTTTTATTCTTTAATTACAGTAAGTGAAGACGTAGGTTCTGGATTCCCAATAACAATAGGTAAATTATGGCAAAAGAAAAAGTTACAAGAAGACAAAAGGATGTATCTCGATTATTGAGAGAAAAGAAGAAGATTCAGGAAGATAAGATAAAAAAGGGTAAAAGAAAAAAGCCATATTTAAACCTAAATTGAGCGATTTTTTTACTCGATCTGCACCGATCTCTTGCGCATCAAGGATTCGCGAAAATCCTCGACATATCCACGGGTATGCCTGTGGTTTTCGCAAACCCTTATGCATCAAGATCTCGGCACATATCTTCGCAATAAATCGCTCAACTTAGGTTAAATATGTTTGACGTATCTATAGAAAACATAGTGACTGACGATAAATTGCAATCATGGAGCCGGATTTTACATGAAGTTTAGAAAAAAATATTATGATTTCTTTTCCCATTTTTATGACTATGTAATCAAGCTGCACTCTCAGGACAAAAGCTTGGAGTTACGTCATTATCTGGCAAGGGAAAGCGGTGTTAAGCCAACGGATTGTATGCTCGATCTCTGCACTGGTACAGGTAGTATGGCGATGGTGCTGACTCAATACACGCCTCAGGGTATGGTAATAGGGCTGGATTTTTCTCTGGGTATGCTCAGGAAAGCAAGAGAAAAGGCAATAGGGACAGAGAATCTCAATTTTGTGGTGGCTGACGCAAGTGCTATTCCCTTCAAGGCTGAAGCTTTCAACATCATTACCTGTTCTCATGCTATGTATGAATTATCAGAAGATGTGCGATTCTTTACTCTGGAGAATATTAACAGGTGTCTGAGAAGTGATGGACGTTTTTGTATGATGGAACATGAAGAGCCGGAGCACCCATTCATAAAATTTCTTTATCGTTTACGTTTGCTTTCTATGGGCAGAGAAAGTCGGAAAATTGTCCGTCATGAGATAGATGAATTGAAGGAAATCTTCACAGATGTGGCCAAAAAGGTTACTCCTACAGGCAGAACAAAGGTGATTTGCGGGGAAAAGATAAATTTGGGTTCCAAAACAGTAGATACTTACGAAACTATCCCAGCGTCAGTAATTCCCATTCAAGCTAAAAAGAACAATGTAAAAATTGTGAGGTAAAAACAGTGATAATTATTAAAAATCAAGAAGAAATAGAAAAGATGCGGAAAGCAGGAAAATTGGCTGCTCAGTTATTAAATTATATCGAACATTTTGTGAAGGAGGGTGTCTCAACACTATACCTTAATGATCTTTGTGAAGAATTTACCCAAAAACATGGCGCGATTTCTGCCCCCTTGAATTATAACGGATTCCCAAAAAGTATTTGCACATCAATCAATAATGTTGTGTGTCATGGAATTCCTTCAGAAAAAGATATTCTTAAAGACGGTGATATCGTAAATATCGATCTTACTGTAATCTTAAATGGTTATCATGGAGATACATCCCGCACTTTCATGATCGGTAACGTTGATAAAAAAACAAAAAATCTGGTGAATCGAACAGAAAATGCCATGTATAGAGGAATTGCCGCGGTTAAGCCGGGGAAATATTTATATGAAGTGGGTAAGGCAATTGAAAAATATATAGATAAATTCGGATATTCCATTGTCCAAAGCTATGTAGGCCACGGGATTGGGAAGAGTTTTCACGAAGATCCACACGTCTTACATCATTTTACCAAAGAAAATAAAATACTTCTTCGGGAGGCAATGATTTTCACGATCGAGCCAATGATCAATATGGGAAAATCTTATGCCGTGGAAACATCTTCAATAGATGGATGGACAGTTACTACTGCTGACGGAAGTACAAGCGCTCAGTTTGAACATACAATTCTGGTTACTTCTGAAGGATCTGAAATTCTTACAAAACTGCCAAATTCTTAAGTCTGATGGCATGGTAAAAAGCTTCACGGCTCGGAGTCAAAGCTTAAATTGTAGATTAGGACGAAGATAGGGGACGTTCGTTCCGAATGTGCCTAGAATCTTTTCACCCATAGCATCTATCTCAGATTGTTATCACCATGAAACACTTCCTGCAACACATCAGCGATTTGGTCCTAATCAGCAAGCCCTGCGCACTCGAACGTCCCACTTCTAAGAACGCTCGGAACGAACGTCCCTTATCTTCATGAAACAGATGTCCATGTCTGCGGTGGCGACGATTATACGAAATAGCATAACCGTGAGATCGGGGTCATTATGTTGATTAGCACATTAGTGGAAGTAGAACGCCCTTTCGAAACTGTAAAACCAAAGGATGTCCCAAGCACATAGACACGAAGCCGTCTTTTTTTTGATTTTAGTAAATTTTACGAACTTCATCAATAATTGCCGGCAGAACTTCGCCTGCTTTTCCACGAATTAACGCGTCACACTTACTGTCAAATGGAGTTTCTGATAGATTTACTATGGCAAGAAATGCTCCGGATTCTTTGGCATAGCCCGGCATCAGAGCTGCAGGCTGAACAAGAAGGGTTGAGCCAACAACCATGAACAAACTGCACTGCCGGCAGAGCAGTACGGCTTTTTCAACTTCTTTTTCAGGCATTGCCTGGCCGAATGAAATTGTGTCTGGTTTCAGGTAGCCACCGCAATCACATTCTGGCGCAAGATCACCTGATGGACGTTGGGGCCCTCGACTAATTAGACTTATGGCTATTTAACCTGTAAAGCGTTTTAGCAATTGCAGAAGGCGACACCCCAAGATGACGGCCGGCTTCAGTCAGCGAAACGCCCCATTCTTCAACAAGTTTCCTTGCCAGTTGAGATCTAATCGCAGAAACTTTCTGGCGTCGACTCCCTGATTTCAACGCCTCGACACTGATATTCTCTTTTTTAACGATGTCCCTGATCAATTCCCACCAAGTTCCAGGCCACAGGTGTCGATTTGGTTTTTCTTTTTTAAAACGGTTTCAAGTGTGTTAATAGCTTACAGGTCTGCATCACTGATGCAGGCGTTCGCTGAAAATAAATATTGACATGCGTCACCCAAAAGGTTACATATATAAATATGATTAAATCTTTCAAACATAAAGGATTGGAGGACTTTTTTTATACAGGCAGCAAGAGAGGCATTAAGCCCGATCATGCAAACAGACTTACAAGAATCCTTGACCGACTTAATGCCGCAAACGAAATAAAAGATATGAATTATCCAGGTTCTTTTCTTCACCAATTGAGCGGCGACAAAAAGGACCTTCATGCAGTAAAGGTTTCAGGGAATTGGCGAGTCTTTTTTAAATTTATTGATGGCGATGCCTATATCGTCGATTACGATGATTATCATTAGGAGTTATAATAAAGAGAAGAATGATTAGACGTCCAACACACCCGGGCAACATTATAAAAGAAGATTATCTTTTGCCCCTGTCCATAACAATCAAGGACATGGCTGATACTCTCGGTGTTTCCAGGAAAACACTATCTAAAATTATAAATGAAAAAGGCGCTATAACTCCTGATATGGCTTTACGCTTATCCCGTGCTTTTGACACCACACCTGAGTTTTGGCTTAATTTGCAGAAAAACTATGATTTATGGCAGGCAGAGCATATCTCAAAAGCATGGCAAACGGTCAAGCCCATTTCAGCAGAATTGCTCCATCATCAAGGATAAAACAGCGAATAAGGGTTCGGCAAAGAATAAGTTCGCAATTTCAGGCGTTGAGGCGCTCGGCTGACAAGGCGCGAAAAAGCATGAATATCAAGCATATTCAGAATTTTCGCAACGCAGTCAGGCGGGATGCATC
>JAYENE010000097.1:0-4896 GCA_034721935.1 Thermodesulfobacteriota bacterium | reverse complement strand
TATCCGGTGGATAGCCATACTGCCGCAATGTTCTTTTTACAATGACCTTTAATTTTGCCTTTACGCTTTCCTTGATTGTCCAGTCGATGGAAGCATTGGCCTTTACTTTTTCAAACAACACAACTGCCAATTCCCTCAGCTTATCTTTTTCCATTACCTCACGAGCACTGTCGTTATTGGCAATGGCCGTATAAAAAGCATATTCAAAATCAGACATCCCCATTTCCTGAGGCTCTTTATCCATCTTCTGAATTTCTTTGCTCAATTCAATTAATTCTTCAATGACTTCTGCTGCTGTTAAAATCTTGTTGTGATATTTCTTAATGGAATTTTCCAGCATTTCCATGAGGGATTTGCTTTGTATCAGGTTCTTTTTGGTTCTGGTTTTTATTTCGTCATTCAGCAGTTTTTTCAAAACTTCCAGAGCAATGTTTTTATGTTCCATGCTTTTGACTTCCAAAAGAAACTCTTCTGAAAGGATGGAAATATCCGGTTTTTTGATTCCAGCTGCATCAAAAACATCTATAACCTGCTCGGACACCAATGCTTTATCAATAACCTGCCTTATCGCTGTTTCAACTTCTTCGTCTGTTTTACCAGAGCCGGCGCTGTCGAATTTGGCCAATCGGGATTTTACCGCCTGAAAAAACGAGATCTCATCTTTAACATCCATAGCCTGTTCGTGTGGGATAGCAATGGAAAAAGCCCGGGACAGGGCGGTTACTTCATTGATATATCGCTTTTTCCCGTTTTCCAAACCAAGAATGTGTTCTTCTGCGGCAAGAACAAGAAAAAGCTTTTTCCCTGTGTCCGCTTCGAAGTATTCTTCATAGGCAAACCCGTGAAACATTTGAGAAACCACTTCCAATTTTTCCAGCATCATTCGAACCGCTTTTTCCTGTGCGATTGCCGGGTCGCCTTTGCCGCCGCTATCCGAGTAAAAAGACAAAGCCTTTTTAAGGTCTGACGCAATCCCCAGATAATCAACAACAAGTCCGCCGGGTTTATCCTTATAGACACGATTCACCCGTGCAATGGCCTGCATCAGGTTATGGCCTTTCATGGGTTTGTCTATGTAAAGCGTGTGCATGCAGGGAACATCAAAGCCGGTCAGCCACATATCCCGGACAATGACAAGTTTAAGTTCATCCTCCGGGTCTTTCATTCTTTCGGCTAAAGCTCTGCGCTGATCTTTGGTTGTATAGTGCTTGGCAATTTCAGGACCATCAAAGGATGCGGATGTCATCACCACCTTAATGACACCTTTTTTTAAGTCATCATTGTGCCATTGTGGTTTGATCTTGATGATTTCCTTGTATAAATCAGCGGCGATCCGGCGGGACATGGCAACAATCATGGCTTTGCCTTCAAAAACTTCCTGACGCTGCTCAAAATGATTGATAATATCTTGAGCAACCTGTTTTATTCGGTCTTTACTGCCGAGGAGCGCTTCCAGTTGCGTCCATTTGGCTTTGGCTTTCTGTGTTACTGTAAATTCGCCTACTTCCAATTCATCATCTAAATCGGAAACAAGTTTTTTGCCCTCTTCAGTGAGGTTAATCTTCGCCAGTCTGCTTTCGTAATAAATTCTGACCGTTGCCCCATCATCAACCGCTTGCAGGATGTCGTAAACATCAACATAGTTGCCAAATACAGCGGGTGTGTTGACATCGGTGCTTTCAATGGGCGTTCCGGTAAAGCCGAGATACGTGGCATTCGGCAGTGCATCTCGCAGATACTTGGCAAATCCGTACACAATCTTTTTACCGACAACATCGCCGTTTTCATCTTTGGCATCGATGGTCTTGGCATTAAAACCATACTGGGTCCGGTGGGCTTCATCGGCAATAACAATAATGTTTCTTCTCTTTGAAAGGGTTTCATAAACATTGCCTTCATCGGGTTGGAATTTCTGGATTGTTGTAAATACTACACCGCCCGATGCGACTTTGAGCAGCTCCTTCAAATGGCCTCTGTCTTCCGCCTGCACCGGCTCCTGCCGGAGCAGTTGTTTTGATGCAGCGAAGGTATCAAACAATTGGTCGTCCAGATCGTTTCTGTCGGTAATGACCAGAACCGTGGGGTTGTCCATTACCAGAACAATCTTTCCCGTATAAAAAACCATGGAAAGCGATTTGCCGCTTCCCTGGGTATGCCATACTACGCCGCCTTTCCGATCTCCTGAAGGCTGTTTCTTTACACCCGGCAGACCATAACTTGCCGGGGATTCCGCAATCATTTCCGATTGCGCTTTCTTATGCACAGGCAAATATTCAGCGGCTCTTAACGTAGATTCAACAGCTCTGTTTACAGCATAATATTGATGATAGGCGGAGAGTATCTTCACGGTCTGGATGGTGATAATCCCTGTTTCTTCAGGGCAGGCACGGGGGCATGCCCCTACGGATTTTGATTTCTCAAAGACAATGAAATGGCGGATTAGATCCAGCAGGGTTTTCTTATTCAGCATGCCCTTGATCAGAGTTTCCAACTGGCCGATAAGCGGTGAAGCTTCTACTTTGCCGTCCGATGTTTTCCATGCCATAAAACGGGTTAAGCCTGCGGAAATAGAACCGGCTTTTGCTTCCAGGCCATCGGAAATAATCATAAAACCATTATAGGTAAACAGACAGGGGATTGCCTGTTTATATGTTTGCAGTTGTTTAAATGCCGATCTTATTGTTGCGTTTTCATCAGCCGGATTTTTAAGTTCAATAACAACGAGAGGCAGGCCATTCACAAAAAGAATCACATCCGGCCGTTTGTTTACATTGTTTTCAATGACAGTAAACTGGTTTAAAACAAGATAATCGTTATTTTCAGGATTTTTAAAATCAATAAGCCAGACCAGATCCCCCCGGTTGTTGCCGTATTTTTGGACACTCACATTAATGCCTTCGGTCAGCATCCGGTGAAAAGCTTCATTGTTGGCAATGAGCTCCGGGGAATTAAGCCTTAGAATCTGCTTAATAGCGTCTTCGCGGATATCAGCGGGGATAGACGGGTTGATCCTGCCGATAGCTGTTTGCAGTCGCTCCATGAGCAGCACATCTTCAAATCTTTGTCTTTCCGGTGTGTCGCAGTCCGGGGCGATGGAAGGGGCATAGATGTATTGGTAGCCCTGCTTTTCAAGGAGTTCGATGGTGAATTTTTCGATGGCGCTTTCCGTGATTTTATTTTCCATCTTTTTTGCCTGTAATCCGCTTTATTTCTCTGTCAAAATCAGAAAGATAGTCTTTATCCTGCCCAATACGGTAAACCTCATATTCCTGTTCAGCTTTGAGTTTGGCCTCCAATGCGCTGACCTTGCCCTTATCCTGAAGAATGGGATAGTTAGACAATTCCAAAAAGTTGTGCAGAAATTCAATCCAGTCCGTCATTCTCATCAAAATCTGCCGCTGTGCTCTGTTTTCAGCTAAATCAAGATAAGCCGAAACGATCTGATTCAGTTCCTTGATGTGGGCTTCACTCAGGTAATTTTTGGCAACAGCAACATCGGATTTTAAGATTTTATCGTCCGGCGCATGTTTCCAGTTGGTCAGGCCCATGTAAATTTTAGTCGCATCTGCTGAATCATAAATAATTTCAGCAGCCGTTTTTCCTGTGATGGCCCAATGCAGCTTGTTTTGAACTGTGGCGAAAAACTCTTTGGTAATAGGCGCGTTATTATCATAATCTGCTGAGAGGGCATATATGTCGGTAATCTTTTGATAAAAGCGTCGCTCACTGGCTCTGATTTCCCGGATACGTTCCAACAGTTCATCAAAATAATCTTTACCGAAAACCTGTTTGCCCTGTTTGAGCCGTTCATCATCCAGAACAAAACCTTTAATGATGTATTCTTTTAGGATTCTGGTAGCCCAGATACGAAACTGTGTGGCCTGGTAGGAGTTGACGCGGTAGCCGACAGATATGATAACATCAAGGTTGTAAAATTTGATGGGTTTATCCGAATGACTAAAGTGCATTTTTTGCACATTGCTTTTTTCTTCTAATTCACTGCTGGCAAAAATATTTTTCAGATGCTTGGTGATGACACTTCGTTCTTTGCCAAAAAGCTCGCCGATTGCCTTTTGCGTCAGCCAAACCGTTTCGTCTTTAAGAAAGACTTCGATATTTACTTTTCCGTCGTTTCCGGTGTAGAGAAGGAAATTCGACTGCTTAGCAGGGAGATTGTTTTTCATTGTATTTTCCTTGTTGGTGTCTAGCTGCCTCTAAAGAATAGCAGGTAACATTGCGGGACACCTCCCTTTTCCCTTCAATTTGAACTACCGAGAAAACCTCGGTAGTTGAAGATTTATCAAGTTCTTTCTCTTTATAGATATTCTTCAGATGCAAAGATATGTTGTCTGCGCTACACCCAAACAGTTCCGCAATCCGCTTCTGGGGAAGCCAGATGTTTTTATTGGCGTACAGCACTTCTATATTAATTTTCCCTTCAGGTGTTTGATATACAGTAATCTGATTGTCCGGGATTTTTTTCTTTTTCTTCATCTCAATGTTTCTCTCAGATGCATGTCTGTACGATGGCGAATTTTTCTATTCCGGATTCGGTGATTTTAGACATAGTATTTATCATCCTGCCATTTCATGGGATTAGTTTGTATATATTCCAATATTTGATAATAGGATTTTTCATTACGGATAATGTGTTCGTAATAATTGCGTTGCCATAATCTTTTGTTAAACCGTAACCAACCATTATTTTTAACACCCCGAATATATTCATTGGTGGTCAATGATTTAAATGCCCCCGCCACATCTCCAATCGTAGGGGCAATCCCTTGTGGTTGCCCTATTGTTCGTGGTTGTTCCGTATTTTGGGTACCCACAAGGGGCACCCCTACGAATTTAACAATTCCATGAAAATGGTTTGGCATGACGACAAAATCATCT
>JAYENE010000096.1:0-4901 GCA_034721935.1 Thermodesulfobacteriota bacterium | reverse complement strand
TGACCATTGACCATGGCATGATGAATCTTGGAGGCTGATTTTGAAAAACGCAACCATTTCAGATGCGATCACGCACAGGAACCGCGCAATTAGAATATGCCTGATAATTACAGGGATATTCTTTGTAGGTCTTGGAACGATCGGGATAATTTTGCCTCTTTTGCCTACAACCCCTTTTCTCGTGCTTGCCGCTATCTGTTTTTCCCGAAGTTCAGAAAGATTTCACAACTGGCTTCTTAACAACAAATGGTTCGGGCCTTACATTAAGAATTATTGTGAGGGCAAGGGGATTTCGTTAAGGCAAAAGGTTGCAGTTTTGTCCCTTTTGATATTCACAATCGGATATTCATGCATTTTTTTGCTTAATCATATTGCCATCAGGATTATTTTAGTTTTGATAGCTGTTGGCATAAGTGGCCACATTCTCAGAATTCCAACCTTATACAGCCCTAAACAATGATCAATTAGCAGTGATCAATTAACAATTCAATGTCATTAACTTAAAGTCCCCCTTTCCTAAAGGGGGTTAGGCCTGCCCGCCATCGCTTTCGCCCAAAGGAGACGGTCAGCACCGCTCAAGGCGTTCGCTCAGGCGAGGCGGGCGGGAGGATTTTACCAACGGTCATGAATTACACCTCTGCTCAGGTTGTTAGGTTCACAGTTCACAGTTAGTTGCCATGCCTCAATAATTGTCGGAAATACCAATTTTGGTAATATCGACAATCTCACCTGGTATCATGATTTTCAGCGGCGCAAGAGACTTCTTTGCCTGTTAGTTTGCAGACAATGACATGTTATATTGCCGGCTTTGATACAACTTCTGAGCCTATGTTGACTTTTCAACTATAAATTGACAAATATCATTTTTGTGATAATATATTCTCAAAATAAACACAGGAGGAGTTTATGCCTTTAATCAGACCACTATCTCATTTAAGAAATCGAGCCAACGAGATATCAGAACTTTGCCATAGCGAAGACAAACCTGTATTTGTAACCAAAAACGGACAGGGCGATTTAGTTGTTATGAGCCAGGCTCATTATGAACGTCTCCATGGGTTGCTTGAGCTATATCAAAAACTTGGGGAAGCTGAGGCATTGGATGCAGCGGGCGAAAAGGGGATAACCCACCGTGATATGATGAGACGTCTAAGTGAAGAAATTAGATGAGCAAACCTTACACGATTCGTTACTTAAGGGCTCGGTAAAAAATAACTTGGCATTTTTGCATCCCGACTTCACCATATCTTTAACCGATCTTCAATCGCAAAAGTCCTCGAAATAGCTCGCTATTCCTGCGGTTTTGTTCAATCAGATCGATTAAATCTACGGCAAATTCGGGCGCAAATTCTACCAAGTTATTTTTTACCGAACCCTAAGTCCAGCTCAAAAGGACCTGATTGCTATTTTTGAATACATCAGCAAAGACAATCCCACCGCTGCCATCTCCCACCTTGAAAGACTTGATAAGTCAATTTCTCAGTTAGCGTTAAACCCATTGATTGGTGTGATTCCAAATGATGAACGACTCAAGAAACTCGGCTATCGAATGTTAATTGTTGGCAAGTATCTCGTATTTTATGTTGTTAAATGTCAAACTGTTCAAATACGCCGTGTTATTCATGGTGCCCGCCAGTACAGCTTCCTCCTCTAAAAAGATATATTTTAGTTGACACTTTTTTGGACTTTCAGCTTTCTTTTGCTTCTTTCCGGATAAGCATAAAAGATATTTCAAAACCAGAGCTGCCCCAAAGATGCACGCCTGTGCCAGTACAGGGAAAACAATATGATTTGTCTGGGATTGAGATATAGCTTCTAAAACCACCCTTATTCAGATAAAGGGCAGCTTCATGGCTCATGTTGTCTTTAGCCTCTAACCCTTCATCTGCCTTTGACCTTAACCTGCGATCCTGGGTTCAAAAAAAGCTTGACAAATAGATTTGTTGAAATTAGATAAATAAAAGTTGGTTAGAGTTATCTATCTCTAAAGGGGTGGCTTACGATTACCGTGTAGGCGGTGAAAGTGAAGGCGTAACTTGGATTGGATAAATATTCGGGTTGCGCTTTTTTTATTGTTCTAAAGAAACAGAAAAGGAGGGGAAAATGGCTACCAGGGAAGAATTAGAAGAAAAAGCAGGAGATTGCCAAACCACTGAAGATTATGTCGATGTGGCAAAAGAAGTAGTTAACGCGTTGTCAGATAAGGAATGGGCCACGAGCCTCATTGAAGAGGGCGCGGAATGGGCGCAAACCATTGATGAATGTATAGCCCTTGCAAAGAGTTCATCTGAGGTATTGGAAAATAAAGAGAAATCAAACGAATATCTGGTGCGTGCCAGGGATTATTGCATGAACGCCCAGGATTTCGTGAACCTTGGCAAAGCAGCATCAGACATGGGCAAGGCCGAAGCCGCCAAAGAAATATTTGTCGCGGCTCAGGGCAAATGCGTCAAGATCAAAGAATTTCTGGATCTTAGCCAAACCATCAATGAGCTACTTTCAGACGCGGGCCTGGCCAGGGAAACCGCGAACAAGGCATTGGGCAAATGCAGCAGCCCAGCGGACTATAATGAATATGCCAAAAGTGTACTTGATATATTTGACGACAAGGACTGGGCAAAGGAAGTTTACGACAAGGCTGTTGAAACATGCAAAACCGGAGATGATTTCGGGGCGCTCGCGAAAGGTGTTCTGGACAATCTTTCCGATAAAAATCTGGTCAAATCAATTTATGAGAAAGCGGAAAGTTCCCTTGATTCAGGAATTGATCTGATAAAATTGGCCGAGTCAGCCATAACCGATTTAGAAGATGAAAAATATGCCAGAGCAATTTATACAAATGCCGAGAGTAAGCTCGAAAGCGGCGATGATTTGATGCAACTCGCGGAATCGTTGATGGGCAAACTTAACGACAAGGACCTGGCGTTGACAGTTTATAAAACAGCGGAAACTAAATACAGCGATTATGCAAATTACGTCAAATTAGCCAAAGCTGTCTTTAAGGATACCGGTGATGCTGCTTTTGCCGGCAGTGTTTACAAAAACGCGGCTGACACAACCCAGGATTCCAATCAACTGGTAGCGGTTGCAATTGCCCTGGCTGACGAAATTAATGATAAAAAAGGTACCTTTGACGTGCTGAAACGAGCAGAACTATCCGTTAAGGCCGTGGATGAATTTAAAAAGACTGGTGATGCCATCATCAAGTACGCTGACGATCAACAGTGGATTGATGTTATTAATGACCAACTCGAAAAGCGAGAGACTCACAAAGACCTTTATAAAGAATTTGTTGATCGGGAACAAGAATGCAAAACAAGCAAATCCATGTCTAACCTGGCACATGAAGTGATTGAGAAAACGGCTGATTCTCATTATGCCAGAAAGCTTTACCAAACGGCTGAAGGATTATGCACATATTTTCCTGAATATCTCCATGTTGCCGGGGCCATTTATTCTGATCTCAACGACGCAGACTGGATACGAACAATTTATGAAAAACTGCTCGAAAAGTGTGATGATATACATAAGTATAATGATCTGGTTGATGGAATAACAGCCACCTTGAATGATAAAGAATGGGTTAAGAATATCTATTCGAAATTGGAAGAACAATGCGACAAGGAGACAGATTTTATCAAACTGGCCCGTATTGTTCTGGCAAAATTGGGCGATCAAGATTTGGCCAAACAACTCCTGTGTAAGGCTGAGGAAAAAAGTCAGGATATATTTGGATACACCACTGCAGCAATGGCTGTGCTCGATATTTTGGCCGATAAGGAGTGGGCAAAATCCATCTACAACAAAGCTGAAGCGAATTGCAATAATCAAGATGATTACGAAAATCTAATTTCCGAGATCCAGAGAAAAACGCCTGACGATGACCTTCTCCGCCAGATACACAGCTCCGCTGAGAATAAGTTTAGAGAAACAAGAGATTTTATTTATTTGGCCGAAAGCATTGTAAGGCGTTTTTCGGATTATTCATGGGCCAGGAATGTCTATGCAAAGGCTGAGCAAGCGTCAGACGCCAATACCTTCAAATTTGAGCTGGCTGCCAGCGTTGCCAGGAAACTGGGCGACACAAAATGGGCATCTCGGTTGCGAAGGTAAGGGAGTATTACCAGTTTATTAAAATTGGAATGATATCCCGCAGCATCGTAGGGGCGGGTTTATCCCGCCCGAATAGAGTTTATGTTTTTGGCTTTAACAAATTGGTAATGCTCCCATAGAGGGAAGGTAACATCTTCAGAGGAGGAAAGTATAACAATGTTACACAAGAAACAACTTCTTTCGGTCTGCAGAAATTTTGGGTATGTTTACAGATGTAGCTGCGGTCAGTACCATATTCATCTGAAGGGTGTTACTATATATTTGGAAGACGACGGAGAATTTTGTCGTTTTGTGGAAATGCTTGAGGAAGCGCGCAATAGTGATAATTTTGCGGATATTAAAAAGAGGAGACCGAAGAAAAGACAACTGAAGCTAATAAAATAATAAGAAAAGGAGGACAGTACTATGGGAAAGGCAATCGTTGTGTATGCTTCTGAAACAGGAAACACGGTATCTGTGGCTGAAGAAGTGGTCAAGGGGCTTGAACAAGGGAGTCTGGATGTGACATTGAAGAATGTGGAGGAGTCAAACCCGAGGGAACTGTTGGAATACGACCTTGTCCTTTTGCTTGTTTTCTGTGTTGTGTCAAAGCTTACATAACTCGTTATGCGCGCTTCAACACGCCTTGAAAACAAACAAAATTACGGCGCAATCTGTATAACTTATTTCTTCTTGATTCCTAACTTATGATTGAACAAACAATTGAGTTGCGCCTTTTTGTTTTTAACCTAAGTTGAGCGATTTTTTGCGAAGATATGTGCTGAGATCTTGATGCATAAGGGTTTGTA